>JAUWLJ010000206.1 GCA_030613705.1 Chloroflexota bacterium | reverse complement strand
CCGGACCAATTTACGGGCGTGAGCATATCCTGATGCTGTTTTGCTGATCGAGTAGAGTTTATCTAGAAGTTCGCTCTGAGTTTGGTCATTGATCATCGCCCAGTAGGCATCGATACGGCCATAGCCATATGCCGGATCAACGCCAAGCAGGCCGAGATCAACAGCTGTATTCTCGATTTGTGATCTCAGCTGATCTTTATCAGTAGAGGGTTCTTGCGATAAGAGCAAACCAGCCAGTCCCGCAACGTGGGGTGCGGATAGAGAAGTGCCGCTATAGTAGCCATACCCGGTCTCTGTATCATTGATATCGGCGACTAAGATTGCTTCTCCAGGTGCAGCAACAGAGATGTAATTCTCTGCGTAGTTCGAGAAACAGGAGCGGAAATCTGACGGATTCGTTGAACCCACTCCCATAGCATGGTCGTATCCGGCAGGGTACATCGTGGTGTTCAACCCGTCATTACCCGCCGCAGCAACGATCAAAGCTCCCTGGCCCCAGGCGTAATTGACCGCATTTTCTAGTGTTGATGAACTGACCCCTCCAGTCAGGCTAAGATTGATCACCTTGGCTTCATTGTCTGCGGCGTAGGTGATCCCGCTGGCAACGACATCTAATGAGCCGGTGCCGTTGGCTCCCATAACCTTGACTGACATCACCTTACACCAGGGACAGACCCCGGCCACACCTTGGCCGTTCTGGTTACCGGCCATAACGCTGGAGACCGCCGTGCCGTGCATATTGTCATCATCCGGATCGTTATCGTTATTGACATAGTCCCAGCCCCACCAGTCATCTACAAGACCATTAGCGTCATCATCGATGCCGTTGGTTGTCTTGTCGTTGCCATTGCCATCAGTTCCTATCTCGCCAGGATTCTCCCACATGTTTTCAGCTAGATCAGGTTGAAACTGGTCGATGCCGGTATCAACAGTGGCGAGCAAGATTTCTTCGGTCACGGGCCCAGTAAATGTATCCCATGCTTCTTGAGCTTGTATCTTGGTCAGTCCCCATTGATCAGTGAGCTCGGCCTGGGAAGTAGCTGCAATTTGCATGATAAAGTTCGGTTCGGTGAATTCAACCCCCGGCATGCGGCTGAAGCGATTGATCGCTTGTTCGACGGAAAGCCCGGGGGGTAATTTCACCAGGTGAACTCCAATGGCAGGTATCTGCCGTTTGTGGCTGACACCCATTTCTGCCATCTTGTTTGCTGCTTGGGCAGAATTAACCCAGGGATAGAAACCAATTAATACCTCGCCTGGGACATGGTCCGGGAGGTCACCTGTCGGGGTTGAGGGCGGATCTAAATCTTGTGCCACGGCCCCGGTTGCTGTTAATGACAAAATCATCACAAGGCTTAAGGTGAAGACTAATTTCTTGTTCATGATCCCCTCCTTCACGGGAGTCTTAATAAGCGGGTGATTGGAATCGGAAGTATTATTAATTATGGAAGAGGATAGTAATCTTTACCTTCAATGTTGATTTTCCCCCTGAGGTGTCCGTTTTATCATCGTCCACCCCAGTGATGTCCGGATAACTCGTTACAATGTTCTCCTGATTCTAATATCAGGCTCACATAGTGTACCAAATTTGGGCAATACTTGCAATAATAATCTTGATTAGGTCGGGGGTTTGGTTTATGGTTAATCGAATATTACTGCACAAGTTGAGGGATTAACCTCTCAACCAGATAAGAACAAGAAGACGAATCTAATTCCCACGTATGGCAAAAGGTGTGATCCTGATCGACACAGTGTAGGAGCTTTTGAATTCCTCCGCGGTCAAATTAATTCGCTCCAAACCCCGCTTGTACTTCTCTAAGTATTGCACCATTTCATCTTCGGTTGCGGGTGATGTTGAGATGGTTGCGTCACCCAGGATCACAACAATATCCTCTCCAAAATCATCACTGTCCAAATTTAACGCAACGCGGGCATGGTTTCTAATATGGGAAACTTTATACGCCTGAGGTAGAGAGAAAATCAGAAAGGTTTCTCCATCCCATAAAAACCACACCGGGCGGGGTTGTGGAGAGCCATGTCTGTCCGTTGTAGTTAACCAAATAATTTCTTCTTCCATAAACCGGCGAGCAGCACGTTTTCCGAGTTCAGATGTCAGATCGATCATGGTTAGCTCCTTATATTAAAAAATTAGAATGAAAAAATTAATAACCAGTCTGGCGTGCGTTATCTCGATAATTACAAAAACTGCATTTTGGATTTGCGGGAGGTGCGTCTGGAGAATCGAGTACTTCCAGGACCATATCGAAAAAATTCAAGAACTTGTCATCATCTTTGGGACATTCCAGCCAGGTGACTTCGCCTTCATATGCAAGATTACCTTGCTGGGTGCGGCTCATGGCAACCGGTTCAACGCACAGCAAACCCATTTTGGATATGGGACTGAGAGTGAATTTGCCAGGATTTGGATTTTCTAAGGCGTAAGCGTATGCGTGCAGTTGGCGGGTGTAGAAATTAATATGCTCCGCTTTTGGCTTGGTAGTCTTGAAATCTACAACCGCGAACGAGCCGTCAGTGAACTCCAGCACCGTATCAAAAATGCCGCGAATGTAGCAGCTGGCATCGTGGCGGGCGAAGGAGATCGGTTGGGAGTATACCCATTTACTTGAATAAGCAACCTTTCCGGGAGGTAAGTCAGGCGAGATTTCATCAGCTGGAAGATCGTAAAAGAAATCCTTCATCATAAGATCGATAAGGGTGAATATTTTTGGAAAAGCCATCGCTGGGCGGTTGAATTTGTGCACCACTTTCAGGTAAAAGCAGCGCTGGCATTCATCCCATAGGAAAGTCAGATCGGATGGGCTCAGTTTATATAGAGTGTTCATAATGTTTTTAAGCGTAAGGCTGACCAGGTATCGTCGATCGAGATTTAGGCGACTGCTTTCAGTCCTTGATCAACTAATATATCCCGCAAGATATCCCGGTCCAGATCGCTCTCCTGTTTGGCAGATTGTTTCGGGTAAGAGATCCACATGATACCATCGTCCAATAGCGCAGTTTTTATGTCTTCGATCTGCATTCAAAATTCTTGGAAGTGTGCAAAAAAGCATGGATTAGATCGTATCTTCTAACCATCTCAGAATCCACCAGTACTCCATCGGGCAAAATCCCCCAGGCATCCAGATAACCAGCAGGTTGATTGATGACGGCGATCTTTTGATCGGGTTTAATTTTTAATTTCTTGAGTGTGGGATTGTCAGACATATTTATCCTATTGAGTGTGAACCTGGAAATCTTGTTTTAAAATTGTTGCATTTTACTGGCGGTAAGGCAGAGCAGTTCCCAGGCCTGCTGGACATGCTGTTCTTCGGTGTTAGTTTGTCCGACACACAAACGCAATGTATAGCGATCATTCAGGCTGGTGTGGGTCATGTAAATTTTCCCACTGTGGTTGATCTTGTCGAGGAGTTGACGGTTGAACTCATCTCCGGCTTTATGACGAAAGCAAACCAGGTTAAGGGGAGTTGGGGCGGCCAGCTCGAAGTCCGGATCTTTCCCCACCCAGGCTGCGAATTGCTGAGCTAATTCTATGTGCTGGCGCACGTGGTAGCGCAATCCTTCGACACCATAATGGCGGATGACGAACCACAACTTCAGCGAGCGGAAGCGCCTACCGAGCTGCACATGCCAGTCCCGATAATCAATCACCGCTCCCGATTCTGTGGCCTTATTGCGCAGGTATTCGGGAAGCACGCTCAAGGTCTGGATTAGTGCAGCGCGATTGGCAACATAGAAACAATCGCAATCGAAATTTGTGAACATCCATTTATGGGGATTGAAACAGAAGCTATCAGCCAATTCCAAGCCATCCAGAATATAACGAAATTCGGGGCACAGGGCTGCGGTGCCAGACATGGCCGCGTCGACATGCAGCCAGATGTCCTCTTTCTCGCAGACTATGCCGATCTCCTGCACCGGATCTAAGGCGTTGGAGGAGGTGGTTCCCACTGTGGCGCACACGAAGCAAGGGATCAAACCAGCTTCCCGATCAGCATGGATTTGGCTGGCAAGGGCATCTGGGCGCATGGCGAAATCATCATCGACCTCGATCAAGCGCAGATTCTTGCTCCCCAATCCGGAAATTTTAACCGCTTTCTCAATTGAAGAGTGAGTCTGGGTGGAAGCATACGCAACGAGGCGCCCGTTGCAGCCTTCTTCATTGCTGGCATAGTTTGTGGCACGCTCTCGGGCAACCAGTAAAGCGCTAAGAGTGGCGCTGGAGGCAGTATCCTGGATCACACCTCCCCCTGCTGTGTGAGACATAAATCTTTCCGGTAAACCCAGCATTTCAGCCAACCAATCGAGCACATGGGTCTCCAGTTCGGTGCAGGCAGGGCTGGTGCTCCAGGACATACCCTGCACACCCAGACCAGCGGAGAGCAGCTCAGCCAGGATGGATGGTCCAGAGGTGTTGGCGGGGAAGAAGGCAAAGAAATTGGGCGATTGCCAGTGGGTGATCCCCGGCATGATCAGTCGATCAATATCGGAGATAATTTCGTCAAAGGACACACCCTTTTTGGGTGGGGAAGGCGGCAAGCTGGCGCGTATCTCTCCAGGTTCAACCTGGGAGAGCACCGGGTACCCCTCTATGTTCTGGTAATAGTCGGCGATCCAATCGATCAATTCTTTGCCGAAATAGCGGAACTCATCGGTCGTCATGTGAAAGGTTTGATCTGGCTGCATAAATTCTCCAATAAGATCGTGTCTTTCGTATAGCCGTGCAATTATGGTCGATTACAGCACAAGAATAAGAATCGAGAAGTGCACAACGAGGGACACATCCTGGGATTCTAATTTGATCCGGACTGCCACCCATTGATTGGCAGCTTACTCGACCGGGGGAGTTTCTCCCTCTTCCGTTGGAGACGATGCCGCAGATTGTTCTACACCCTCGGTCTGGCTCATCTCCTCTAATTGTTGCAACTGCTCTTTTGTACCCTGCAGCTCCTCTTGAGTGCTGGTTAGTTGACCCTCAACCTCGGCGATGCGTTTGCGCTGACTGGAAATGGT
>JAUWLJ010000103.1 GCA_030613705.1 Chloroflexota bacterium | reverse complement strand
TCCCGCAGCCAATCGAAGCCATCCAGGTCTAAGCGACTGTCTTTGGGGATGCCCTGATTGTACTTTCCGGTCAATATCCCGCTATCCAAAGGGCTCCAGATGGTTGTACCCAATCCGATTTCCTGATAAAGGTGGGCGTAGTCTGCCTCGACGTGCTGGCGGTTGAACATGTTGTATTCAGGTTGTTCCATCAAGGGAGGTATTAAATGCTCTAGACGAGCAACGGCATGGGCTTGCATGATCTTATCTGGGCTCCATTCACTTGTGCCCCAATAAATTGCTTTACTCTGATCGATCAAATAGCTCATAGCCCGCACAGTCTCTTCAATCGGTGTATGGATGTCAGCGCGATGGCAGAAGATCAGGTCTACGTACTCTAACTGTAAGCGTTCCAGAGAAGCCAGAGTCCCTTCGATGACGTGTTTGCGGGACAACCCGCTGTCGTTAGGACCGCGACCACCCCAGAAGATTTTGGTAGAGATCACCAGGTCAGACCGCTTCCAGCCTGCTTTTTTGATGACCTTGCCCATCACCGTTTCTGCTTCTCCATCGGCATACGCCTCAGCATTGTCGAAGAAATTGACCCCAGCTTTGATAGCGGTCTCCATGCACTGGTAGGCGATTTCTTCTCCAACCTGACCGCCATAGGTCACCCAGGCACCCAACGAGAGGGCAGAGACTTGCAGACCGGATTTTCCAAGATAGCGATATTCCATATTTGCCTCTTTGCTTTGATATAGTATTAGGACGTCATTGTTTAAGCTTGATCTGTTTCCTGGATTTCGATACTAATTCTGAGGTCGCTCCCGACAATATAGGGAAACTTTTCAAGCGGTAATCGTAGTTTGCTCGGAGGGGAAATGGTTGCGAGCTATCAAATGATTCGATTACACCACCGGATTCAGTAACGATTAACCAGCTGGCAGCGATATCCCAGATCTTTGGTGTGGCTTCGAAACCGATTATTGCCATGCCACGTGCCACAGCGCATAATGTATAGCACGCAGATCCAAGTATGCGAGTTTTATAGCGAATGGAGACATCATACCGCTGGTGTGTGCGAGTGCAGCAAGAGAAGAACGAGGTTGGCCGGCCTGGTATTGGTGGTTGAGCGTGTATCTGCTCCCCATTCAAGAAGGCTCCAGAACTGCGCTGGGCAGTAAACAGCTCATTCACAATTGGAAAATATACTGCCCCGATGGAGGGCCAACCATCCACTATGCGGGCGATGGAAACACCCCAGATGGGCATCCCTAAACTGAAATTCGTCGTACCATCCAACGGATCGACCACCCAAACCGCGGGTTCAACTTCGCCAATAGCTGGCTGTAATTCTTCACTGATCAGTTTATCCGCTGGGTATTCGCGCTGGATAGCTTGAGTGATTAACTGGTCGGCAGAAAGGTCTGCTTCGGTGACAACACTGTAGTCTTCTTTCAGGTTGGTGTAGGTACCATTGGGGGTGAAAAAATCTAATAGATGTGCTCCGGTTTCAGTGGCGAGCTGCGCTGCAAATTTCAATGATGGATCCATCTGGTCAGTATATCATTCATCAGTTGTGGAATTAAATTTAACCCGCCTGGGGACTGGTGGGTTATCAGGTTAAATCACTTATAACCGCAATTCAACCCACATAGGATCTACTATTAAGTTTCCGGGTAAGAATCCTGGGATTTTATCGCGAATGTAGGCGTTGGGCCGGAATTAGATAGCATGTTCAAGAATATACTTAGATAGAAAAGATATTTATGACTTCGTTACGATCTCGACATAATCTTGAGTAAGCGTATCCTGGGAGGAGTCACTCAGGTATTCCATCAGATCTCTAGCCACAATGGCTTTGTGTTCTGCGTCTCGACGGCTCCAGGTGCGGCTCTTGATTTCCAGGAAGTGCCCGAGCTGCGGTTCATCAACCCGATCAAGGTTGATATAAAACTCTGTACCCTGGAATAGAACCCGCCAACGCAGGCGGTGTTTCTCGATCACTACCTCTTTTGAAGGATTGAAATACTCCCGGTAGAAGCGCAAGCTATGCGTGGCGGGAGCGATATAACGACTGCGTGAAAGCAGGACATCGCTCTCATATTGCGCCTCGCGGGTTGGCCCGATCATTGTCAACCTGTAGCGAACATTGGTGATCTCGTCGTTTTCGTCGATATATTCATCTTCACGATAGCGTAAAATCCCCTGAGTTGGATCAGCAAACATGAAATAAACATCATATTCATGGTAGTGGCGCGAATATAGAATCTCTAACCCTGGCCCATTGATGGTAGCCAGTACTGGATTTGGATCAGGGATGCGTACTTTTACCTGGACCTCAAAGCTCTCCCCTTCCATCGCTCCACCAATGGCCACTAACTTGGATAAGACCGATTTTTCCCGTTCTACCAGGAAAGCATCTATGCGGTGGGCATACTCATTTGCCTGGAGGATCAAATCGGCATGATCGAGCGTTGTCAATACTTGATCGCGCATCAGCCAGCGTCCATTAACCATCACAGATTTAACATCGGTAGATTTTGCTGAATATACCAATTGGGAATAAATATTCGTCTCATTGCGATGGAAACGAGGTGTGTTGTGAAGGGTTGAAATATCAACAATGATCAAATCAGCCCGTTTCCCTGGGTCAAGGGTGCCGATCAAATCTTCCATGTACATTGCCCTGGCACCTAAGCGGGTGGCCATAGAAAGGGCGGTTGCTGCTGGGACCGTTGTAGGGTCTCCGGTGATCCCTTTCGCCAGCAATGCAGCCAAACGGATCTCTTCAAACATATCCAGGTCGTTGTTGGATGCCGGACCATCCGTTCCGATACCCACATTCAAACCCAACTCCAACATTTTACTCACTGGGGCAGCTCCAGAAGCGAGCTTGAGATTAGACGAAGGGCAATGAGCGACACCCGCGCCGTGGTGGTGCAGAGTATGCATTTCGCCCTCGTCGATGTGTACACAGTGGGCTGCCAAAACCTTGGCATCAAAAAGGTTGTTCTTTTTCACATACGGAATAACTGGCATCCCATTCTCGGCGCGCGAGATTTCAACTTCCGATTCTGTCTCCGCTAGATGGGTGTGAAGTGGAATGTCATACTCGACTGCCAGTTCAGCTGCTGCGCGTAAAATATCCTCCGTGCAGGTATAAGGTGAGTGTGGAGCGACGGAAGGCACGATCAAAGGGTGATCTTTCCAGCGCTGGATGAATTCACGGGCAGCGGTAAGCGATTCTTCATAGGATTGGGCATCTGGAGTCGGGAATTTGAGCACGGTTTGAGAACATAATGCGCGCAGACCGGCTTCCGAGGTAGCCTGTGCGACCTGCTCTTCGAAATAATACATGTCAGCAAAGCAGGTGACACCATTACGAATCAGCTCCACACAGGCCATCTGTGTGCCTAAGCGCACAAATTCTGGGGAGACGAACTCCCTTTCCACCGGCATCATGTACCCCATCAGCCATACATCCAGGCGAAGGTCATCAGCTAGTCCCCGCAGGAGAGTCATCGGGACGTGGGTATGGGCGTTGATCAATCCCGGCATGACCACATTCCCCTCGCAGTCGATAATTTCTTTCGCAGTAAAAGACTGACGGATCTCTTTGTCAGGACCGACTGCCAGGATTGTCTCCCTAGATATGGCTACAGCTCCGGGATCATACTGGTTCAATTCCTCATCCATAGTCAGAACGATGGCATTGGTTAATAAATAATCTGCGCTTTCAGTCATTTCGTAACCTTTCTCTCACAAACGAGAAGAAAATCCATTCCTTGTTATATTTGCCAAATTATCTACTTACAATTTGCGGATTAAATCCAGACTCTGGTTAACTGCCCAGGTAACAGCGTATCCTGGAGGGCCACCGTAGGAAAGAGGTATCTGCTGCTCTCCAACTGGTGTGATCACAGCCAGATAGATTATTTGTTGTTCTTCACCGGGATGCAGCGTAACACCCATGACGACATCAACCTGATGGGCTTGTCGATAGCTCTCGATAATTTGTAGGAGATAATCTGCATTTAATGGATTGGTCAACACCTCACCGCCGGAGAAAGGACCGCTGGTTGAGGCAAGCCGGTGAATCAACTCTCCGTTCAAGCCGGCTTCAACCACAGCCAATTCCCATCCTTTTGATCCCAGGTGGGTGAGGGCAACCTGTTCAAGGGATTCCTGGTCAGCCCCAAAAATCCAATCTCCCAGACGCTGGCGCAACTGTTCTTCAATCTCCTGGATCATAGCTAGCGCGTTTTCTTCAGAGTCAGCCTTGGCAGTGATACGCACATCCACCCGGCCTGAATGAGCGGCAAGACCGACTGTCGGGTTACCCAGCAGCTCCAAATCACCGATCACATTATCAATCTGAGATTCTCCGACTCCAGCGGTATGGATCACCCGTGCTTTGATCACCGCGTGTAAATCCAAACGCTGGCGCAGGTAAGGGATGATCGTGATGTCCATGAGATGCTCCATCTCACGCGGCACGCCTGGTAAGGCGATGATAGCGCAATCCTCTGTTTCAACGATGAATGCTGGTGCTGTCCCGACTGGATTTTCAACCGCGATGGATCCTTGGGGTACATAAGCCTGCCGCTTGTTATTTTCCGTGGGAGTGCGGCCAAAGCGCAGGTACCGTTCCTTTACCTGTTCCCAGAGTTCGTCTCGGAATTCAGTCTGTACTCCAACAGCTAAAGCCACAGCTTGACGAGTTGGATCGTCAACTGTTGGTCCGAGCCCACCGGTAGTGATGATGATATCGCTGCTCGATAGGCTATTTTGGATCGCCTGTGCAATACGGTTGATATTATCTCCCACAGGTGTCTGGCGGAAGAGATCGATACCCTGTTCGCGCAGCTTGCGAGACAGATACCGGGTATTGGTATCGACGATTTCGCCGAGCAGAATTTCGGTGCCGATGGTGATGATCTCAGCAGTAGGCATAATGGTTGTTGTTCATAAGAATGCTAGCTAACCGTGAAATAAATCTTATACAACATTATATTCCTTGATCAACCTGCCACCTTCGAAACGAGATAATTCGAGAGTGGAAACATCAAGACTGGATGCCTGGCCATCCAGGATAATCTCACTCATGATTTTCCCCGCCACTGGTCCATGCATAAAACCATGCCCGGAGAATCCGGCGCAGATATAAAACCCTGCTATGGGAGTAGATCCAAAAATTGGATGGGCATCCGGTGTGTTCTCATAAAGACCCGCCCAATGGGATAGCAATCCCGCATTTTCCAATAAGGGCATACGGGCGGAGGCGGCTTCAAGGTGGGTGATTTCCCAGGCGCTATCGACATCCTGATCAAATCCGGGTTTTTCCTGGGGATTTGACATGCCGGTTAACAATCCCTCCCCTTCGCGGTGGAAATAAAGCGCTTGGGCGAAGTCAATCACGAATGGGAAATCTGGGGGAATTTCGGGTAATGGGGTGGTGGTTAGCATTTGTCTGCGCAGAGGGGTGATGGGGATCTCGACGCCAGCCATGTCTCCGATTAAGCTCGACCAGGGTCCAGCAGCGTTGACTACCAACGGAGTATATATCACCCCCACAGAGGTGTGAACGGATTTGATTTTACCAGCGTGGATTTCGATGCCGGTCACTTCAATATCAGTCAGGGTCGTCGCTCCCAGGCGATTGGTGGCATTGATATAACCCATCACTACACTGTTTGGATCGACCAGGCCATCTGCGGCATGAAAAGTACCGCCCAAGACATCCTCCAGGGTCATCATTGGCAGACGCTCTCGAATTTCATCTCCATCCAGCCAGATGGTCTGCACTCCAAGACGATGCTGCAGCCGGATATTGTGCTTAAATTGTTCCAGGTCTTTCTGATTGGTGATCAGGATCAGATAGCCACACTGGCGGAAATCAATGGGTTGTCCAATCTCGCGCTCGAATCTCTCCAACATCGGCAGACTGATGGCTGAAAGTCGGATATTGATCTCTGTTGAAAATTGATAACGAACTCCACCGGCGCAGCGTCCGGTGGCACCCTGCCCGAAAAACTGCTCTTTCTCCAAAAGCAGAATATGTTTACCCCCACGGGCTGCCAGGTGGTAGGCAATGCTGGCGCCCATCACACCTCCCCCGATGATGACAATGTCAGTAGTTCTTGGTATGTCCATTTCAATACTGGGATTAAATCCTCTGGCAGAGGTATCAAATGATACCTGCAACACTTCCGCCATAATCACAGCGGGATGTTTTGTCCAAGACCCATCTTCTGGGCGTTATGCAAGGCTAATTGGGCGGCAGCAGCATCCTGTACGGCATTCCCAACCGATTTGAAGAGTGTAATCTGCTTTGCATCCACCCGTCCTGGTTTTTCTCCCAGTACGATCTCACCCAATTCTGCCTGGATATGTCCCGCTTTGATGCGTCCTGCCTCGATCGGCTGGATGATATCTCCTGCTTCGCTCAGTGCTGCCTGGCGTGAGTCGACAATTAGTGCGGCGCGCTGAACTGTTTCTGGAGGGATCTCCTGCATTTCTGGTGTATAGGAGCCGACACCATTGATATGGACGCCAGCTTTCAAGTAATGGTCGTTGAAAACAGGTGTGGTGGAGGTGGTGGCGCAGCAGATGACATCAGCCTGTGAGATGGCTTCTTGTGGGTCCTTAGCTGGACGCAGGTCGTTGGGGATGGGTCCCTGCCCAGCCATTTCCTGTATGAAATCTGCGACCAGATTACCCTGGGGATCGTAAATAAATACCTTCTGAATCGGGCGTGTGTTGCAGACCGCCTCGAGTTGAGTGCAGCTTTGAACTCCTGCACCAAATATCCCCACAACATGGCTGTCAGGACGTGCCAGGAGATCTGTGGCCGCGCCAGATACAGCACCAGTGCGAATGGCGGTCAGGGCGCCACCTTCGAGCAAAGCCAGGGGTCGACCCGTATCAGCTTCAAGAACTAAAACTGCAGCGTGGATCAGTGGCAGGTCGCGGTCTAAGTTATGCGGAAAGATTGAGATGATCTTCACTACCAGCGCCTCACCAGTCTCATGCTGCAGGTAGGCTGGCATGAATAAACTTGTTCCTTCGTGAGGCGATATGGTTAAATGGCTGCGCAGCGGAACCTCGGCCTTGCCGCTGGATAAAGCTGCGAAGGCGTCTTTTGTGGCGGCGATCATCTCGCTCATGGGTAGGGCTTGCCGGACTTCTTCTTTTGATAGGATCAACATCGATAAGTACCTGGCATTTATTTTACCTGGATAAGCAAAAAGCGCAGTGCCAGGTTATTTTCTAACACCGCGCTTAATGGGGTTGCACCCTGTACAAAAAAATTAT
>JAUWLJ010000346.1 GCA_030613705.1 Chloroflexota bacterium | reverse complement strand
GTCAGCAATGTTCTGGTCCTACAGGCGGTCGCAGGGAATGATCGAACGGATATTGTGACGGCGCTGATCCAACGCGGCGTGATCGACGTCGTGCTCGAACATCTGCGCTCTGTGGGGGAGTGGGGACCGGGGGAGTTGTCGATGATCGAAGTGGATTACGCGGTGCGCCACGACCTGGAACAGCGCGAGGTGGAGGTAGAAGATGATGAGCAGGATATCCTCGGCTGGGAGATCATCCTGGAGCGAGCGCATGCGGAATCTCGTCTGACATGGTGGTATCTGGTTTTTATGGCTTGCGCGGGCTTGATCGCGGCGATTGGATTGGCAGCCGATTTACCGGTGCTGATCCTGGGCGCCATGTCGCTCAGCCCAGATCTAGCGCCGACCAACGCCATAGCCATCGCACTAACCGCTGGCGCCTGGCGCGAATTTTTCAGGTCACTATGGACATTGGTGCTTGGTTTAGGCGTCGCTTTAGGGATTGCCTTTCTGGCCACAGAGTTATTAAAGGTCTCAGGATTGCGCACCGAAGAGTTGGTCATCGATGAAAATCTCTTGACCTTTGTCACGGTTGTCAGTATTTCGACTGTGATTGTGGCCGTGGCAGCAGGCGTAGCTGCCATGACCGCCTTTGTGACAAACCAGGCGACCACTGCGGTCGGGGTTGCTATTTCAGTCACCACCATCCCAGCAGCAGCCTATGCTGGCATCGCCATCGCGAGTACTACTCTGGAGGAAGGGGGTGCTGCGTTGCTCGTGCTGGCGGTCAACGTCGTTTGCCTGATCGTGGCTCAAATCCTGACGCTGGTGATCCTAAGAAAATTGAGAATTCGCAGGCAAATGGTTTTGTAGGAAAAGGAGGTGTCCTATCAATTCGATTTCCGTTTTATTTATAAGCGGTTATTAGATATATTTCAATCTCGAGGAGATGAGATAATGTGTTGCTTTTTTACTGTTCTTCTATTGTTCGGCCCCAGGCTGGCTATACTGGTCTGGTGGATTATTAATCCAGCGTATATTACTCAGCTTTTCCAAACATGGATCTGGCCGCTTCTTGGCTTGATATTCTTGCCCTGGACGATGCTGATGTATATAGTCATTGCTCCCGGTGGCATCATTGGCTTCGATTGGATCTTGCTGGGATTGGGCGTTTTTGCCGATATGGCGGGTTATTTCGGTAGTTATCGCCACCGAGAGAGCGTACCTTACGGAGATCAGATTCCTTAGGATGCGCCCGTATTGACCCGCAACGATGAAATTAGGTTTATATTATAAGGAGCTGGAGTTAATGACTGAAAATTCAAATATCTATCAGAATCCCTCTGAAGTTTCGACGAGTGATCAGGATCAGGTGCCTGCTGCCAATTCTGGGATTACCCAGGCAGATAAGGGCGGTCACGCTGGACGCAAGGTGTCGGTTGCCTTTTTGATTTTCCTCGGTGCCATATTCCTGCTTATCGCCAATGTCGCCTTTTGGGCTGGTTTCACCCTCCTTAACACGGATGGTTGGGTTGCTGCGGTTGGCCCGTTGACTAAAGATCCTACGGTGTCTAGTATCCTCAGCCAGTATGTCGTTGCTCAGCTGTTCGAGCAGGTGGACATTGATCAGGCTGCTAAGGATGCGCTTCCCCCAGAAATCCAAAATCTCAGTGGACCACTGGTCGCGGGTTTACAGAAACTCGCTGATGATACGGTGAATTCTCTGATCCAGAGCGATGCCTTCAACAATGTCTGGGTAGGCTTGAACCGGGTGGGGCACACAGCGGTGATGAAAGTACTAAAAGGCGAAGGTGACCACCTATACTTTCAAGATGGGAATCTAACACTAGATCTAAGCAATGTCTATGATTTCGTCGAAAAGGAATTTGGTTTAACGGATCTAGAATTAATCCCGGAGGCCGATCAAGGGCGCCTGGTTCTCTTTCACAGCCAGCAAGTCGCCATCCTCCAGGAGGTGGTTTCCTACTTGACTGCATTCGCTTTTTTGATGCCGCTGCTAACCTTGTTAGCTTTCGTCCTTGCCTGGTTTGTTTCCCTGTGGCGACGAGAGACGCTGATCTGGATCGGAGTTGTTTCCGTCATCACGATGGTCGTCTCGCTGGTAATCTTACAAGTCTCACGATCCGCTGTTCTGACATCTGTCCAGAATCCAATGCTGCGCGATTTAGGGCGCGAGATATGGTATGTAGTGACCCACGGTTTGATGGTTCAGACCATCTTCCTGATGATCGCTGGCGTTCTGCTCTCCATCGGAGCCTGGCAGTCTGCTCCGGATTCCGCATTGATGAAATGGGAAGCATCCAGAAAGGAAAAGGGAGCAGCTAAAGAAGGTGAGGAAGAGAAGGTTTAGGCGCCTGCATACAAAGGGTGAGGGATGGGGCGTTTTTGCTGGTTTCCCAAAACACCCCATCTGTCGATTCACAAAGCCTTCAGAAAATATAAGGAGTTAATCATGGAGCTAAAAGGATTTGCTAGATCGAAAGAATATTGGATCCGCTTTGGTTGGGGGATACTGCTCGGCTTTCTGAGTGCGGTGGGGGCATTTATCTTTGTGGCAATAATGGACTTCGGAATTGATCTATTATGGCCGGATGCTCCAGAAGCCGTTATGTCTTCCAGATCCTGGATGATCGTGGTCAT
>JAUWLJ010000340.1 GCA_030613705.1 Chloroflexota bacterium | reverse complement strand
ATACAAAAAACTCCCCTCTCCCAGATTTGGGAGAGGGGTTGGGGGTGAGGGTGAACTTGAGCATTCCTGCGATTGAATAATTAAAAGAATCCCCTCCCCCGATTTCGGGGCTTGGCCTGTACCTTGCGTAGGCGAGGTAGGTGGGGGCAAATATGAGCAACCTTACTCCAAATATTTTGACTCCGGATTACTCGTGAAAAGGTGCGACGCACTTTCAAAGTGCGTCGCACCTCAGGTTAAATTAAATTAACTGAAAGTCAGGCCGTAAACCCTGACACCATTCATGTACCTGACCTCATCCCAACCGCTGGTGAGCTTCATGCCGATCTTTACCCGATCGGACTTGATCAATCCCAAAGCTCTGATCCCATTATCGAATTCGACGACGCCCAGCACCCGCGCCCGTTCGTCGATTCCCCAGGGCAGCTCGTTGACCACTGTATAAGTCAGCAGCTTTCCTTTTTTGGTGGGGTAAATTTCCTTAAACTCTCGTTCATTGCAGTTCAGGCAGCGTTCGTGTCTTGGGTACATGACCTGACCGCAGTTGGTGCATTTATACGCAGTAATGGTCTTCATGCTTCTCTCCTCAACACAAATGCGAGTACATTGTTGCCAAATCCGCCGAAATTCAATGAGAACCCATTGGCAGCATTCTCAACCTGGCGCTCCCCAGCTTCTCCCCTGAGCTGCCAGACCAGTTCAACAACCTGTGCGACACCGGTTGCGCCGACTGGATGGCCGCGGGATTTCAACCCGCCGGATGGGTTGATCGGTATTTTCCCACCAATTTGAGTCTCGCCGCTGGCGACAGCTTTGCCACCTTCACCTTTCTCGAAAAATCCAACATGCTCACTCTCAGCGATCTCCAGGATGGTGAAAGCATCGTGCAGCTCGGCAACATCAATGTCACCCGCTTGGATCCCAGCCATTGAAAAGGCTTTATCAGCGGCAATGGTCACTGCTTTCAAATCAGTCGGGTCCTGACGTTCCTGCAGCGTATGAGTGTCTGTCGCCTGCCAGAAACCCGCGATCTTGACGATGGGCTTGTTGAGTTCTTTCGCCACTTCGGGTGTGGTCAGCAGCACCGCTGCGGCCCCATCACTTACCGGGCAGCAATCGTATAGATGCAGTGGATCAGCGACGACCGGATTATTGATATGCGCTTGCGGGTGGGTGAGAATACCCTCCTTGGTGATCCTCATCTGGATGTGAGCATAGGGGTTTAAAAGCCCATTGCTCTGGTTTTTGATGGACACATCCGCCAGGTGTTCGCGGGTGATCCCGTATTTATCCATGTAAATCCGGGCGAACATGCCTGCCATCGCGGGCAGTGTCACCCCATAGATGTATTCAGCCTGGGGGTGGGTCATGGCGGCGACGATGTCAGTAGATTTGGGACCGATCACCTCCCGCATCTTCTCACCGCCGACAACCAGAACCACATCGTAGTAGCCTGAGGCGATCGCCAGGGTACCGTTCTTTATCGCCGATCCGCCGGAGGCGGGCCCATTTTCGATGCGGTCTGCAGCAGCTGGCATCAGGTTGAGCCGGGCGACCAGCGCGCTGGCGACTGAAACCTGATGGTTGAACATTCCGGAGGCCATGTTGCCAACGTATACCGCGTCGACGGGACGATCTCCCAATCCCGCGTCATCCATAGCACTCAGCCCTGCACCAGCCAGCATGTCTACCAGGCTGTCTTCATCCCGGCGTTCAAATGGGATCATTCCAGCGCCAGATATAACTACCGGTCTCATTGGAGGATCCTCCTCTTCGCACCGAGGATCTTTTCCAGGATGTCATCCTCAGTAGCGATAATGATCTCTTTTTCAGCCACTGCCATCAGTTCTGGTGGCACAGGTCGTTCGCCAGCCACCAGGCGATGTTTGGCAGCGAAGTACAAATCTCGCGTCAGGGCATAAGGGGTTGCACCCCCCAGTTCGTGCTGCCCATCCCGTTCTTCCAGACCGTACTCGATCATCCAGCGCCGGAACCCGATCGGGCTTTCGGCAGTGATCAAGACTTCTTCCTGGTCTAGATATTCGATATGATGCTCCATCTTCGAGGCGAACAGATGGGCGCCGATACGCAGGCCGCGTTCAATGGCCAGCGTGTGCAGGCTGATGCCGATTTCGGGTGAGTACATGCGGCTGTTGACGATGCCAACCAATAAGCCATCGATCTGGCCGACCAGGCAGAATTCATCTCGAACCCGGTAGCGAGACCAACCAAGCAGCTCGGCATACAGGCGCACGCCGACAATGTCATAATAGTCGCGGGCTACCTGCAGGGTTGGTTTGATGGCCTCCAGCAGGATCGGAACATCGTCTCGATCCACCTGCCGGATAACCAGCTTGGCGCTGGTTGACAGGGTGATCACCTTGGCTGGATAGGGCGCCATGGGATATTCTGGTGGCCTGAGATAACCTTCAAGTTCCATGTCCATATGTCATTCTCCTTGATAACTGGAATGTAAAATGTATTTCTATCTGGCAATAATACCAGCTGGAGTTGCTGAAAATTTTCCCTCACCCTCAAGATTTTTCATGTACGCCTCCAAAAATTTCATCCGTCGCTTCCGGTCAACTTCACCTGCGGCTCTGATTGACTCAATAGAGCGCACGCTCGTCCCCGGACGATTTTAGATGTGGTTCCAATTGTAATATATTTTATCCATGAAACCTGATTCGGCAACCGGGTGGCGATCCAGCAGGTGTGTTGCCTGTCCCGTACCACCGTTGC
>JAUWLJ010000134.1 GCA_030613705.1 Chloroflexota bacterium | reverse complement strand
TTATATAGTTCCAACGCCTCAGCGGTGGTTTGCAGGACAGCCATACCGGCTACTGTGTTGACCGGAAAATAATATGATAATACAACCACTGAATCCACGGTTGTTGTGGATAATAGGTATTGGTCGCTGACAGACCAAGAGAAATTGCGCGCGCCTTTAAACTGATAGCGGTACACATCGTTGTCCATCTCAGCGGGGGCGCTGGCCGCAATGACCAGATCAGGATTTGAATCGCTCAGCTGGATCTTCACCTCGAAGTCAGCCACCTCATAAACGAGATGCTCTCCGAAGGGACCGGCATTATGCGCCACCCAGCCTTCGCCAGGCACATAAGGAGGGATGAAGGGGTACCAATCAACCAGGTTGGTTTGCCGGCTAGAATAACCAAAGAGGACCGGGCGACCATAATATGAAGGGCTGGGCGAGGGCAGGTTCAGATCGTACGATAGGGAGAGGCCTAACTTCTCACCGGGAGGCAGAGGATCTACCAAAGGGATGCGCAAAAGTCCTAAGTCACGGGTGTAATCAAGGATAGGTTGACCATCGCTCCAGGAGAGGCTGTGCAGTTGAAATACGCCTGGATAGCGCGCAGGTTCGATGATCAACAGCAGATCTGCGATCGATTCGCCGGATTGATTGGTATAGGCTATTTGTTCTTCAACAGAGAGATGATGGCGGAGGTAATTCAGGGTTGCACTAAGATTGTATTGAGTACGATTGACAGTCAGGGGTTCCGGAGTGGGCGATTCTTGCCGATCGTCTACAGCAGGGGTTGCAGGTTTGGTTGACGTCAAAGTTGGAGGCGGGCTGGTTGCAGTATGGCGATCAGGAGTACCTGTTGCAGTGGTGGCAGGTGGCTGGCTCGAGACGACGGAGGGATTCTGGCTTGTGCAAGCAGCTAAAATGGTGACGAGCAGGGAGAGGGAAAAGGCAGCTAACTTCGTTTTCATTGAGTTGATTGGGTCGAGAGTGTCAATTGATCTCGTCAGCGGCGGGAGAAATAGGTTCCGATCGTGCCGCTCAAGTCGGCAGATGTGTATTCTGAAAGCAGGCTGAAAAAATCGTCTCCACTGGCCTGGCGATAACGGAATTTCTCCAGGTACGCCCTCAAGAATTCCAGGTATTCTTCCTCTCCCATTAAGTCGCGCAGCTCCCCAAGAAACAAGGCCCCGCGCAAGTAAACAGCATCCCTATATGGATAAAAGCCAGCTGCCTCGTAGATGGTGCTGTCGACCCAACCCTGAGGGTTGTGAAAGTAAATCCTGTTTTCCCACCACCAATCGGTCAGATCTGGGTAGGCAGTTTCATAAAAATATATCTCGCTGAAGGTGCTCAATGCTTCATCCAGCCAGGGCTCCAAAGCCTGATCGTTGCCGACCAATCCATACCACCACTGGTGGGCAACTTCGTGGGCGGCGATGATGGTCAAATTACTTCGCGGATCACCCGTATAGTAATCATAGAAGGCGTGGCTGAGGAAGATCAGACCATCGTATTCCATCCCATCCAGAAAATCGGCTTCCACGACCGTAAGGGCTTTATGCGGGTATGGGCCGAACAATTCATTGAAAATTTTTAAAGCTTTGGCCGTTTCTTCCAGGGCAGGCCCGTCTGCCTGGGGGTGATAAGGGAAGGAATAACTCTTCACCAGCACATCGCCCGCTTGGGTTTCCTGTTCGAGGTAAAGATGGCTGACCGTCCAGACGAAATTCCGGGCAGGTGTGTGGTGATAGCGGTAAATATCCCCATCGATCTCGGGGGTAGAACTGGCCGCAAGCACCAGATCTCTGCTATTGGCCAGCTGAATTTCCACTGTAAATTCAGCCATGTCGTAAGCGAGATGCTCTCCTAAGAAGGCCTCCTCGCGCACGAGCCAGCCACCCTCAGGGGTAAGTGGCGGTACATAAGGATACCAATCCCCCAGGTTTGTTTGCCGGTCAGTGTACCCGTAAGGAGCATTCTGATTTGGCAAATTGAGTTCGAAGGTTATGATTATACCGATTGTATTGCCTGGAAGAAGGTTTTCCGGCAGGGGGATCAGCAACTCACGATCGCTCAGCGAGTAATTTGAGATCGGTTCGCCATTTTCCCAAGTCAGAGCACCGAGTGTAAATCCGTTTGGATAGCTGTTAGGTTCGATTAGCAAAAGGAGTTCGTCTAATTCGGACTCGGAAGTGTTGATATAGGAAAGCTGCTCATCTACCTTTAGCACATGAAGGTCATAGTCCAACTCTGCAGAGAGGGCATATTTGCTCAGGGGCAGGGCAGGATTTTCAGGTACGGGGGATGGATCTGCAGGGGTGACTGTTGCAGCAGGTACATTTTCGGTCGCAGGCGCAGCGAGGGGAGTGTTTGAAACCCTGGCGGGTGTGGAGGACACTTGATTACCGGTATTGCATCCGCTGATCAAGATTCCGAAACACAGAGTGATGATGATTGCAGTGATTGGTTTCATCATCCTGTTCACAACCAGTTGGGCAGCTTCGATACCCGTTCCTCAATTGCTGCCAGTGAGCCCAGATTGTCTCCTGGATCACAGACGGTCACCAAGGCTGCCACCATCGTCTTAGTGGCTTGAATAAGCGGATCACTATCTACTCCCATGAGAAGACTATGTTTTCGCACCATACTGTTCGGCGACTCGGGGCATCACACGGATTACCGACTCGGTGAAAAGGGATAATCGCGCAGCGGCAGCAGGCATACCGGACTTGTTAGCCTCCCATCTCCTCTCGTACTGCCCGGTATAAATTCTCAGCCTTGAGCTCGTTTAGCGTGTAGCAGGGGGCCTTGAGATGCTCGGCCAGTGTCTGAGCTAAACCCTGGTCGAAGGCGGCGTGTTCCATGTTGACCACAATCGCTCGAATAGCATCATCCGCTATCCTTTCCGCTATCTGGTGAGCTTCCTCCTGAGGCGGCAGGCCGCTCATTGAGACATTACCTGCACCATCGGTAAGCAAAATTATCAATGGCAGGACATCCGGGCGGAGAACCTTTTCTCGATCTATGGTTTGATGGGCCAGGAAAAGGCCAGCTGCAAGGGGGGTCTTGCCCCCCACGGGAATGTCTGCCAGGGCGCGGCGAGCCAGCTGGATAGAATTCGTCGGGGGTAATATCATCGTAGCCCTGTCTTTTTGAAAGACGACCAGTCCCACTCGGTCCCTTCGTTGGTAAGCGTCTGTCAGCAGGGAGAGGATCGCCCCTTTGGTAGCTGCCATGCGCTCAGCCACCGCCATCGACCAGGAGGCATCGACCACAAAGAGCACCAGGTTGGCAGTCCGTTTAACCCGCACTTTACGTTGAAAGTCTTCGGGCTGAATAGCGAAAGCCACGTGCTTGCGTTGTTCAGCCCGCTCTCGTTGGTAGGGGGCCGCGGCACGAAATGTGGCATCAAAAGCCAGGTCCGTAACCTTGCCTTTGGCTGGCCTGGCGCGAATATAGCGACCGCGCTTGCGTTCGGTGTGCGATCGCGAGCGGCGTCCAGTCTTTTTGCGTGAAAGTTTATCCAGAGGAGAGTCGATCTTGCGTGGTTTAAAAGATTGACCGATCTTGACCTTTTCACCACCATCCCACCAGGAAGCTCTGCCAGAATCAAATACAGATTGGGGTGACGGGCTCAATGGTCCTTGTTCAGACCCTTCTTCCAGGACCTCCTGGCTCAGGCCTTTTTTTTTTCGACGGATTCGGTTTCGCTGGGGACAGGTTCAGGTTCTCCTGTCGTTGCACCACCCTGAAGTTGCTCGATTTTCTCCTGCAGGTCATCCATGGTGATTTCGGTTTGCTGGAAAGGCCCACGCTTGATGCGGTGAGGTAGAGCCAGTTCAGCTGCCAAGGCGATGTCCCGATCAATAATCGCAGTCCGTCCTTCGAAAGCTGCGTGTGCCCGGGCAGTTTTCAGGATCACCAGATCGGCTCGATGCCCATCGACATTTAAAGAGGTCGTCAAGGCGGCGATCGATAGCAAGTCGCGCTGGGTGTAAGTAACATGGTCAAGCAGCAAGCGAGCTGCTTCAATTTGATGGGAAAGATCCTGTTCCCTTGCCAGCCATTCATCGCGGAAACCATCTGGATCCGCTTCGAAACTTAAGTTGCGCTCCATGATCATAACCCGGTCTCGGGCATCCCGGATGCCATGGATTTCCACTGAAAGTGCAAAACGATCAAGAAGCTGGGGGCGTAAATCACCTTCCTCGGGATTCAGGGTTCCAACCAGGATGAAACGGGAGGGGTGGGAGAAGGAAATCCCTTCGCGCTCGACGATGTTCATTCCCATCGCCGCGGAATCCAGCAAAAGGTCCACGACGTGATCGTCCAGGAGATTTACCTCGTCGATATAGAGCAGTCCACGATTAGCAGCCGCTAAAACGCCAGGCTCAAATTGGCGTTCACCCTTTTTGATCGCTTTTTCGATATCCAAAGTGCCCACAACACGGTCTTCGGTTGCTGAGACGGGCAAGTTGATAAAAGGAGTAGGTTGTTGTAATACCGGCAGCGTTTCATCATTGGCGACTCGTTCGCGGCATTCGGTGCACCAGGTTGTTGGTCGATCCGGGTCGCAGCTGAAGCGGCAGTCTTTCACTACTTGAACATGAGGTAATAGTGCGGCTAAGGCACGAGCGGCAGTGGACTTGGCGGTGCCACGTTCGCCGCGAATCAACACCCCCCCAATGAACGGCGCCACTGCGTTCAAAACCAGGGCGCGTTTCATCCGCTCTTGGCTTACGACGGCGGTAAATGGATAAATTGGCGGCATTTCTGACCTCGTCCCTGTGATTATAACCGAGACCCAATCTTATCACAAAGGTTGTCAAGTTATCTATATGCTCTTATAATGTAGGCCTATCTTTTTAACCTGGAGTATCTAAACATATGAATCAGAATTTTGCCCTCGATGGGCAGGAGGCTACAACCGAGAACGAGCAACAAGAAGAGGAAATTAACCAACAGACCGCACAAGAAGAACAATCTTCAACAATGGAAGAATTATTAGAGGATAATGGCTTAGGGCTTGACTTCCCTCGCCAGGGGGAAATCCGCAAAGGTACCATTGCCAGAGTTTCCGATACAGAAATTTTAGTCAGCATAGGTACGAAATCCGAAGGTGTGATTCCATCTCGAGAATTAGACCAGATTGAATCAGATCTTCGAGAAGAATTAACCGTTGGGAATGAGATAACGGTCTATGTTGTCAACCCAGAAGATCAGAATGGTAATGTCTTACTTTCCTTTGTGCGTGCACTTGAAGAGAAGGATTGGTTGTTTGCTGAATCGTTGCTTGCCTCTGGCGACGCCTTCGAGGGAAATATCGTTGGCTTTAATAAAGGAGGCTTGATTATTCCAATTGGCCAATTACGGGGCTTTGTACCGGCGTCTCAGGTAAGTTTACTCCGGCGAATAGACTCAAGCGGAAGTACTCCAGAAGAACGGTGGGGATCGATGATCGATGAACCGATCACCGTATCCGTGATTGAAGTTGATCGGGAGCGCCGGCGATTAATTCTTTCCGAGCGTGTCGCCCTCCAGGAGACTCGCGAATCGTTGAAGGAACGCTTGCTGGACGAATTGTCCGAAGGCGATGTTCGCACTGGACGGGTTACCAGCTTGGCTGACTTTGGTGCATTTGTGAATATCGAAGGCGCCGATGGATTGGTGCACCTGTCCGAGATTTCCTGGGAACGCATCGAACATCCAAGAGAGGTGCTGAAGGTCGGCCAGGAAGTCCAGGTTAAAGTCATTGGGGTTGATCGGGAACGTAAACGGATTGGTCTCTCGATACGCCAGCTTCAAGAAGATCCCTGGGTTAAGAAGATCGAAGATTTGAAAGAAGGTCAATTGATTGAGGGAACAATCACCCACTTGACCAAGTTTGGCGCTTTCGCCCGCTTAGACGAAGATTTAGAGGGGCTTATCCATATCTCCGAAATCAGCGAGCAGCGCGTCGCTCATCCGAAAGAGATCCTTCATGAAGGCGATGTCGTTACCTTGAGGGTGATCAAGATTGAACCCGAACGACACCGCATTGGGTTGAGTTTGCGAAAAGTTGACTCTCCCGCGTATTCAGATTTTGACTGGAAAATGACATTGGCTGAGGTTGTGGAAGACAGCCAGGACGAGGAAAGTGAAGGCGCTATTGAGGCTGAGGTGGTGATTGAGGAAGAGGTTGAGTCAGCTGAAGCGGTGGTTGAAGAAGCAGTAGTTGAAGAAGAGGTCGAGTCTGCTGAA
>JAUWLJ010000224.1 GCA_030613705.1 Chloroflexota bacterium | reverse complement strand
CGGCTTAATCAACGCCTTCATCCGCCCATTGGTACTGCTGGTGACTGGCTCATTGGTTATTTGGACAATGGGCCTGTTTACCTTCCTGATCAATGGGTTGCTGTTTTATCTGCTCTCCTTCCTGTCACCGAATCTGATGGTGATCACTTATCCAGGTCTAATATGGATGATCGTAGCTGGAGCGATCATGGCCATCGCAGTCATCGTCCTGGAGGCTGTCTTCGGCTTGGACAGCCCGGTTGTTGATGACCTGGGCAAGAGCAAGTTTTACTGGCGCTGGTTGGGGATGCTGCCAAAAGGCAGGCGCAACAGGATTGTCGACAACCTGCGTCTCAAGCAGGTCTACGACACCATCCGGCGCTACAGCATCGATATCCTGATCAGCGCAACGCCTTTATCAGGTTTCCGGCACTACATGCAGGGCATAATCTACCGTGATAAGGAGATTGCTAGCGAAGAGAACGCACCCAAGATGGTGCGCCTGATGCTGCAGGATTTAGGTCCCACCTATGTCAAGCTGGGTCAAATGGTCGCCAGCCGTTCAGAGGTCCTCCCAGACGAGTGGGAGTCTGAACTGAACAAGCTGCAGAGCGAAGTCGCCCCATTCCCTTATGAGGAAGCTGAAAGGATTATCTCTGATGAACTAGGGGCACCTCCAGAAGAATGTTTCTCGAAATTTTCAAAAGAACCTTTTGCGGCTGCATCGATGGCCCAGGTTTATCACGCCTCACATCTGAGTGGTGAAGAGGTGGTGGTAAAAGTTCAACGTCCAGATATTGATGTGACCGTGCGCGGTGATCTCAATGTCATGCGGGATGTCGTCGCAACCCTGGAAAAACGAGCTCAGTGGGCTCGCAACCTGGGATTCAGTGGGATGGTCGAGGAATTCGCAGAAAATGTAACCGAGGAACTGGATTACTCTATCGAAGCTTACAATGCCCGGCGTTTGAAGGAATCGATGCGCGAATTCGATTATGTCCGCATCCCCACCATCTACAGTTCTTACTCCACTACCAAAGTGATCACCATGGAGTTCATGCAAGGCGTGAAAATGACCCAGGTTGAAGCGATGGATGCTGCAGGTATTGATCGCCAAGAGCTGGCCAGGAAGATGATCCGGGTGATGAATAAGCAGGTCCTCCTGGACGGCTTCTTCCACGGTGACCCACACCCAGGTAATGTGCTGGTTGATCTCGATACCGGGAGCATTGTTTTCCTCGACCTGGGGATGATGGGTCAGATGACCGATGAAAAACGCATGGCCTTGTTCGATATCATCTGGTCGCTTAAGTATGGAGAATCGCGTGATTTGACCAATATCCTGCTGCGGCTCTCAACCCGATATAAAGATTTTGATGAAGATGACCTCGAACGGGAAATCGATCGTTTGGTGCAGCGACATGTCATCTATGCTGAATCAACTCCTAACCTATCGATGATTGTCCAAGAGGCACTCAACCTGCTTTATAAGTACGGACTCCAGTTAGATCGGTCATTAACCATCGCTTTGAAAAGCCTGATGCAAACAGAAGAACTGGTGCGTACTCTGGCACCTGACTTATCATTTCTCAATGCTGCGGTGGAAGAAGTCCAAGAGGTGATCATTAATCAAGTTCAAAGTGATGCAGTCTACGAGGGGATTAAGAAGCAGGGCATCCGCACTGCAAAAAACCTGGTTGTAAACTGGCCCAAGTGGCAGCGTGCAGCTGGCAGGTGGGCAGAGCAGCTGGAGAGCGGCAGTCTCTCTATGAAATTGGACACCAGGGAGCTCAACCAGAATATTGAAAAGGTTAACAAGAGTCTCAATCGCAGCGTGCGCAGTGTAGTTGTAGGTTTACTGATTGTTGGAATGCTGCTTGGTTCAGCTATAGTCAGCCTGGCACCCCTGGAGAACCTGCGCTTCCTGGATTTCCTACCTTACGACGTGTTCATTATCATTTTCATTATTGCAGCCATCCTGGCTTTGGGATACGTAATCTACTCCCTGTGGGTCACCTGGCGAGAAAAACATTAACAAATCAAAGGATAATATTTATGGCAGACCGTAAACCCTCGCGATTAAATCGACCATTGATCCGCATCCTGGTCATTTGGGTCATTCAAACCCTGGCATTAATTATCCTCGCACTTCTTTTAGATGGACTCGATGTTGATCGTATTGGAACTGCGATGCTGGCTGTTGCTGTGATTGGTTTGATCAATGCGATCTTTTGGCCCTTGTTGAGCTATATCCTGCTGCCCTTCGTCGTCCTCACCATGGGAATCCTTTCCTGGGTGATAAATGGTGCTGTGATCTGGCTGGCTGGGCAGTTCATTACTGGCTTCGAAGTCGCAGATTTAGGGACCGCCATGTTGACTGCTCTGGGACTAACCATCATCAACCTGATTGCCAGTTCACTGCTAACCATCGATGATGATGGATTTTTCAACCGCAATATCGTTCGCCAAAGGATGAAACGCCGGAAGACCTTCACCGAGACCGAGGTACCGGGAGTACTCTTCCTTGAGATCTATGGACTTTCAAAACCGGTCCTGGAACTGGCCATTCGAGAGGGGTATGTACCGAATTTAGCCAGGTGGTTGGAGAGTGGTTCACATCAGCTGGTTGAATGGGAGACAGATCTCTCCTCCCAAACTTCAGCCAGCCAGGCTGGAATCCTGCTGGGGGATAACACGAATATCCCTGCCTTCCGTTGGTTTGACCGGGAGAAGAAGGAGATTGTCGCCTCCAGCAGCCCGAAGTTCGTTGCCGAACTGGAAAAGAAACTCTCCAATGGCGATGGTCTGCTCGCCAACGGAGGTGCCAGTCGTGGAAATTTATTCTCAGGTGATGCGCCAAATGTGATGACCACCGCCAGTACGGTTACGGATATATCGAAATTTCACACCTCCGAATTCTATGCTTACTTCCTGCACCCTTATAACTTTATCCGCACCGTAGTGCTCACCATCTGGGATATCATCGTGGAGGTGTGGCAGTTCCGAAAAGCACGCCAAAACAACGTTTATCCGATTCTGGAAAAATCTCACCGGGGAGGGAAATATCCCATCCTGCGTGCTTTCATGACAGTTGTCATGCTTGATCTAAATATCTACACATTGATAGGTGATATTTTTGCGGGTGTCCCGTCCGCTTATGCAACATTTGTGGGCTATGACGAAGTTGCCCATCATTCCGGTGTTGAATCGAAGGACGCATTGGAGATCCTGCAGAAGATCGACCGGCAATTCTCCAGGTTGGAGAATATTCTCGAACAAGCTCCCCGTCCATATTTCCTGGTAGTGCTGTCTGACCACGGGCAGACGAATGGAGCCACTTTCAAGCAGCGCTACGATATGACCTTAGAGCAGTTTATCCAGCAGCTGGCTACTGACAAGTACAGTGTTCAGGGCGCGATAGATGTTCATGAAGATTGGAAACAATTAAATGTCTTTCTTTCAGAAGCTATCGCCTTTGATCACTCAGTGGTCAGCCGGCCATTAGGGAGAGTATTAAAAAGTCAAACATCCGATGGGGAAGTAATATTGGGTCCAGAAGGTGAAGAGCTCGAAGCAGAAAAAATGCAGCCGGAGCAATTTGCCCATTTAGTCGCCCTGGCTTCCGGAAATTTGGGTTTGATTTATTCCACCCGGCTTGATGAACGCGCTCCGCTTGAGGTGATTGAAAAGATATATCCGGGTATGCTAGATGGGCTCGCTGGACATGAAGGTGTGGGTTTTATCATGGTGCATTCTGAAGAACACGGTCCGGTTGTGCTTGGAGAAAAGGGGAGCTATTATCTAAATGAGGACCGGGTGGAAGGGGAAAATCCATTGGTTGGATTTGGTCCCAATGTTGTTTCTCACTTGAAGAGGACCGATTCATTTCCAGATGCACCTGATATCCTGGTCAACAGTTTCTTCGATCCTGATAAGAATGAGGGAGCAGCATTTGAGGAGCTGATCGGCTTCCATGGCGGCTTGGGGGGATACCAGACCCAGCCATTCCTGCTTTACCCAGCTGAGTGGGAATTGGGGGATGGGGAAATTATCGGGGCAGAGCAGGTTTTCAAAGTACTTAAGGGTAAGCTGGTTGAATTGCAAAAGGGGGAAAGCTGAACCACTAAAGTATGAGGGTGAGCGGTTCGGACCCCCTGATTATTTGAGTTATTTCTATTCATTCAAATCAGGTATGTCGTCGTGTTAGACTTGATAAACAACCTACGCCAGCAGAACCCCAAAAACCTTACTTTTTGAAGCATAATTACTAGTTTCGGGAATATCAGGATACTCAAGGCATGGAATCCCCATCTCCCCTTTCATTAGAGTGTGTGCAGTCATGTGATCTGTTTCAACCTCGATACTGAACCAGCACGGTGGTGTCGGGAAACTAGATGTGAATTAATGTTCACGGGGGTATAAGTGATCAATACTCATCTCTTATAGATTTCATCCCCCTTATGGACAGAGTAGCAGGTAGCCATTCCTTCTTTATGCCAGGTGCGCTTCTGGTGCAACCTTGGTGCAACCGGCATAGAAATTATAGACAATGTAGACACAATAGACACAATAGACACTATAGACAAAGATACACGGGATAGACGTTAACCGCTGTGACTGTTAATCGTTAGCCTTTTCAGGATGTACTCTTCCAGGACCCGGTTGCAGGCCCCCTCGCTGAAACCGAGGGGATTGAATT
>JAUWLJ010000143.1 GCA_030613705.1 Chloroflexota bacterium | reverse complement strand
CGCGGAGGTGCTATGCGGTTTGAGGAACTGAACTGGTTCGATATCGAGAATTATCTTGAAGGTGATGATCGCTTGATGCTGGTCTTGGGAGCTTGTGAACAACATGGTTATTTAAGTTTAACCACAGACGCTTTGATCCCGCAGGCTCTAGGCGATGCTGCCAGCAAGCAAACAGGGGTCTTGGTTGCACCGCCAATAAACTTTGGAGCCTCGCCATATTTCCTGGCCTATCCTGGTACTCTCAGCCTGCGCCTGTCGACATTGCTCGATCTGGTTGAAGACCTGGTAAGGTCAGCCTATGGGCAGGGATTTCGGCGCATCCTGGTGCTAAATGGGCATGGAGGGAATGATGGTGTGCGGGGGCGCCTCTATGAGCTGGCAAATGAGTACCCTGACATGCAATTCGCCTGGTATGCCTGGTGGCAATCACACAGCGTGACGATATTGGCCGAGAATTATGACTTGAAACCAGCTCACGCAAATTGGCTGGAGGCATTTCCGTTTACCCAGGTCTGCGATCTCCCCGCTGGTGAAAAAACACCTCCCAAAGTGGCTGGATTGTTGGGAGCCAAGCAGGCTAAACAAACCTACGGTGACGGTGTGTTCGGTGGAGCATATCAAGTTGATCCAGCAATAATGGACGAGATCTTCAAGGCAGCCTTGGGGGATGTTCTCCAACTTCTCCGCTTTGAGTGAGGCTTTTTCATTCAGGAAGTAGCAAAGAAGATCACCATCGATCAAGATTAAATCTTTGGAATAAGTAATACAACTCAACCTAGATGAATGGGGTAGAATCGGCGATGTCGGAATGAGGCTTTCTATTGGAAAGTAAGACTCCTAATCGTTGCGCATAGGTGAAGCATTAATACTACCCAAACCGTCTCGATCATTGTGCCATGTTACAATGAAGAAAAGACTATTCGTCTGCTCTTGGCTTCCATTTATCAGCAAACTTTTCCCAATCAGAAAATGGAAGTCATTATCGCGGATGGGCTATCTACCGATAACACCCGCCAGGAGATCCATTTGTTCCAGCAGGCTCATCCTGATTTGGCCGTGAGGATTGTTGATAATCCCCAACGCATCATTCCTGCTGGCCTGAACCAGGCATTAGCCGCGGCTGAGGGTGATATCATTGTTCGGTTGGATGCGCATTCCATGCCTAGGGATGACTACGTCCAGCGGTGTGTAGCAGCGATCGAGGCTGAGCTGGGTGACAATGTTGGCGGTTTGTGGGAGATTCAACCCGGCAGTGACACTTGGCAAGGACGCTCGATTGCCAGTGCGGCCGCCCACCCCCTGGGAGTTGGCGATGCTCGTTATCGGGTTGGTGGTCATGCTCAGGAAGTCGATACAGTTCCCTTTGGTGCATATCACCGGTCTTTGATCGCAAGGGTTGGGAATTATGATGAGAGTTTACTGACCAATGAGGACTATGAATTTAACACACGCATTCGTCAATCGGGAGGGCGAATTTGGTTTGACCCGGCGATCAAATCCAAATACATCGCTCGAAACGATATCCGTAGCTTGGCTCAGCAATACTGGCGCTATGGTTATTGGAAAATGCGTATGCTGAAACGTTTTCCAAGCGCATTCCGCTGGCGGCAGTTAGCAGGTGTTTTCGTGATATCATTCCCTTTTTTAGCAATTATGGGGATCTGGTTTTGGTGGGCACGCTGGTTGTTGGCAATCGAAATCGCAGTTTATTTGTTAGCATTAATTCTAGCGGGATTAAAACTGGCGATAAAACAGCGAGATCTCGCTTTAATCTGGGGGGTTCCACTGGCGATCGCAACAATGCACTTTTCTTGGGGAACCGCTTTTATTTGGAGTATGATTAGTAATTAGCATGAGTGGTCCAAATCGGGTACATAAATCAAAACGGTGGCGCCTTCATACCCGCGAACGACGGACATTGCTCGTTTTGGGCGATTTTCTCATGGCTGTGATCGCCTTATTTATTGCGCTCTATTTTTGGGCTCTCGGGGAGATATTTCTTGACTTCTCTGTTGAATTCTTGCTAGAACGACCTCCAGCGTGGTATTATCTACTGCCATTTTTTTGGGTCGTTCTTCTGGTTGAGTTATATGTTATCCACCGGGCAGGAAATTGGGGAGACTCAGTGCGGGGCGTGGCTATGGCGACCTTGATCGGGCTGGGATTATATCTTCTGCTTTTCTTCTATTTCACGGACCCACCGAGTTCTCTCCTCCCCCGGCGAGGGGTTGCGGGTTTTTTCCTCGCGGCTCCAGTGTTTACCTTGATCTGGCGATTCCTGTATATTCGCATCTTTACCGCACCCGCATTCATGCGCCGTGTACTGTTGGTTGGCGGTGGTAAAGCCGGGGAGACATTGCTTAAGGTGATCGATGATTTATGGCCACCACCTTTTTTTCTGGTGGGAATTATCGATGACGACCCACAAAAAATTGGCACAGAAATTGAAGATCAGCCTGTTTTTGGGGGCAGCGATATGCTTTTAGAGATCGTGGAACGCGAGAATGTCTCCGATATCATTGTTGCTATATCGGGTGAGATGCAGGGCAGTACATTCCAGAACTTGCTTGACGCCCAGGAAGGTGGGATTGAGATCTCTCGAATGCCAGCAGTTTATGAAGAACTATTGGGTCGCGTACCGATCCGATTATTGGAGGCGGATTGGATTTTGCGGTCGTTTGTCGACCAGAGTCGAGCGAGTGAATTCTATGAGCTGGGCAAAAGAATTCTGGATATTATCGGTGGATTGATCGGTGTTGTTTTCATGCTGATCACGCTGCCATTCATCAGCATCGGTATTTTGTTAGACAGCGGACGGCCAGTCTTTTACAGCCAAACTCGCGCGGGTCGCGGAGCACAGGGGTACCGCATCCTAAAATTCCGTACCATGCACCAGGATGCTGAGCCGGATGGGATACCTCAATGGGCCACGGAGGACGATGAGCGCGCAACCCGCTTTGGGAAGGTTCTCCGCAGGACTCATCTGGATGAAATACCCCAATTCATCAATGTCTTACGAGGCGAGATGAGCCTGGTAGGCCCGCGAGCAGAACGACCCGAACTGGTTGATTTATTCCAGCAGCATGTACCCTTCTACCGGGCGCGATTGCTGGTCAAACCCGGAATCACCGGTTGGGCGCAGGTCAATTTTGGTTATGCATCCACCATAGATGAAACTGTTGTAAAACTTGAATTCGACCTGTATTACATCAAGCATCGCAGCGTGCTTACGGATTTTGTGATCTTGCTCCGCACACCTTCAACCGTGCTAGGATTGCGTGGACAATGAGAGCTGTTTTCCGTTTCCCTAATCGACTGCTCTTTATCGGTGATCTGATTTTAATTGTGGCCAGCGTCTTCGGCAGTTTTGCGTTGAGGCTCGAATTGGGTCCTTTGTTTGTCTACTACCTGCCGCAGGCGATTACCATGATTGTGGTTGCCTTGCTGGTCAAACCGTTACTCTATTACTCCTTTGGACTCTACAGCCGGGTTTGGGCCTATGCCAGCACACGTGAGCTGAAAATTATCACAGCTGCTGTCTCTATCGCTTCAGCGATTGTGGCTTTGATCATTGTTCTATTAACTTTTCTACAGTATTACCAAGGATTCCCGCGCAGTGTACTGGCCATCGACTGGCTCCTTTCCTTGCTAGCTGTGGGTGGTTTACGCTTTGCATTGCGCTTGTTAGCTGAAAGTCGCTCTGGGGGAGTCGCAATCGAAGGGCAGTCCAAACGAATACTGATTGTTGGTGCTGGGGATGCGGGGGCATTGGTCGTACGCGAGATGCAGAAGAATCCACAGCTCAACCTTTCCCCGGTATGTTTCGTCGATGATGATGCGAGCAAACAAAAACAGCGTATTCATGACATTCCGGTTGAGGGCACTCTGGAGGATTTAGGTCGCGTGCTCGACATCTGGTTCATTCAGGAAGTGATCATCGCGATTCCCAGTGCTCCAGGTTCAGTAGTGCGTCAGGTGATCGATATTTGCCGGGAGAAAGATGTCCCATTCCGGACGATGCCCGGGATTTATGAGTTGATTGGGGGAAAAATCAATGTGGGACGCTTGCGAGAAGTGGATATCACAGACCTGTTACGGCGGGCACCGATCCAAATCAATACCACCTTAATCGGCTCGAATTTGAGTGGGAAGCGGGTGTTGATTACCGGCGCGGGTGGCTCCATCGGTCGCGAACTTTGCCGGCAGATTTCTCGCTGGGGACCAGAGTCGCTGATCCTCTTGGGGCATGGTGAGAATACGATCTTCGAAGCGCTGATCGAGCTGGAGGGGAATTTTCCCTCCCTATCCCTCCACCCGGTGGTGGCTGATATTCGCAATCTCGACCGGTTGTCCAATGTTATTGACCACTTCCACCCACAATTGGTTTTCCATGCAGCAGCTCACAAACATGTTCCCTTGATGGAGATCAATATCGAAGAAGCGATCACTAATAACGTGATTGGGACGCGCAACGTTGTTGAAGCTGCCTTGAATTCTGAAGTTGATCGCCTGGTGATGATCTCAACCGATAAAGCTATCCGTCCATCGAGCGTGATGGGTGCCACTAAACGTATGGCAGAGATGTTGGTATTGGATGCTGCGCACCGTTCAGGGAGACCGTACTCGGCAGTCCGTTTTGGCAATGTGTTGGGCAGTCGGGGGAGTGTGATTCCGCTATTTAAACGCCAGATCGCCAACGGTGGTCCGATCACAATCACCCATCCAGATATGGAACGCTACTTCATGACCATTCCTGAAGCAGTCCATCTTGTGCTGCAAGCTGCTGCCATGGGGCACGGAGGGGAGGTCTTTGTGTTGCGCATGGGAGAACAGGTTAAGATTATCCAGCTGGCAGATGATCTGATTCGTCTTTCAGGATTAGAACCCGAAAAAGATATCGAAATTGTCTTCACCGGCATCCGACCGGGAGAAAAATTAAGCGAAGAGCTTTGGGATCAATGGGCGCAGTTTGAACCTACCTCTCATGGTGATATCGTTCAACTCGTCGATGAAGACCTGTTGAGCGGTCAAATTCTGAGACAAACAGTCAATGAGCTGGCTTTCCTGGCGGATGAAGGTGAAGTAGATGCTATCATCAGGGTGCTGGATGAAACCATCCCCGGTGCGGCAGTCAGAAGTGTCCCACCACCGGATTTAACAGCTGTTGTTTAATCCCTGTCGCGAGGATACCCACGATCGTACCCGCAAGAAATCCCCAGATGGTTGATCCTTAACACTTACCTATATTTATGTCTATCTTATCGTTAGCCGAATGGAATGAATTTCTTTCGAATTTCCCTGACGCGCATCTACTGCAAACCGGGGCGTGGGGTGAGTTAAAATCGGAATTCGGTTGGGAACCGGTGAGATTAGCAGTTGGCAGTGGGGATAGGAGTTGGGGTGCCCAGGTTTTATTTCGCCATCTTCCTCTTGGTCTGACATTTGCTTATCTTCCTAAAGGTCCATTGCATCACAGTAGTGCAGATGGCTCGGATCATGTAGATGCAGGGCATGCATTCTGGATCGAGGTCGATCAGCTGTGTCGCAGTAGACGCGCTGTATTTCTGAAGGTGGAACCTGATGATTGGGTTATAAATCCAAATGAGCGGGTGGGAGAGCTGCCAGGAGGGTTCCGCATCAGTACTCAAGCCATCCAACCTCAACGTACAATAGTCGTGGATTTACGTGGTAGTGAAGAAGAAATCTTGGCGCGCATGAAACAGAAGACTCGCTACAATATACGTTTAGCGACGAAAAAGGGGGTGTCTGTCCGGTCAAGCTCGGATATTGATATCTTTTTCCACTTAATGCAAACCACGGGTGAACGCGACCAATTTGGGATACACAATTTGGAATACTACCGAAGGGCTTATTACTGCTTCAAACCAGCCGAGGCTTGTGAACTACTGCTGGCAGAATTTGACAATGAACCGCTCGCCGCGCTGATGGTATTCGCTGCGGGTAAAAGATCATGGTATTTGTATGGCGCCTCCGCATCTCTTTATCGGGAACTTATGCCAACATACCTGCTG
>JAUWLJ010000317.1 GCA_030613705.1 Chloroflexota bacterium | reverse complement strand
ATACCATAATCACTTGGTAATAATTATTTATGGATTTCCTGCCTGCGATCAAACGCGGAAATCCGCCTCTCATCATCATGAAAAATTGGCAGCAATACATGGTTTATTCCCCCACCCAGGCGCCCCCGGCGGGATTCGAACCCACAACCTTAGGTTTAGAAGACCTCTGCTCTGTCCTTTGAGCTACGGGGGCATTTCTATTTTCTTTCAACACTCCGGGCATGGACGCAGCCCTTTGTAAACCCGGGGACCAGAAAGTGTCCGTAGTATCACGGACGGAGAGCGTCCCAGCTGGTCAGCAAGTTCCACGGGCGTCAAAGCTGTATTGCCGTTAGATAAAAACAGACGGAATGTGGATTCAACCAATGAAGTCCTGTCTTCGATAAATCTAGGCAGTTTCGCACAATGAGTTATCAAAATGTGCTGAAGACCATCCACCTGTTGAACTTCTGCTGTTTCAGGGTCCACCCAATCGATCACATTATCATCGCGAAAGCCTGCAAACGCTTCCTGATGCTCAGGGCAAAGAAAGCTAAGTAGGTCTACTCGCCAATTTCGATCATTTTGACCCCACCAATCAAAATCGATGTGAAATCGCGTCTGCAAACTGGGCCTGACCAGGCTAAAACGCTTTAGTTCCGCCACTTCACTCCTCCTGTTCGACTTAACCAGTTAGGCCGAACAGCTAATTCAAAATCTTTTTGATCACGCTTGTTCCGAATCATCAAAACGAAAATGCAGGTCACCGACATGTACAAACCATGGGCGTGAGGCTAATAAAGCCAGAATCGGGCCAGGTGGACAGCGTCTAACAACATTTACTGCCGCATATAACTCAATCGCATGGACGTGACCCTGTGGATTCAACTTGGTTAACTCTCTTACGATATCCACAACAACCCGCTCAAATGGCGGTCTTTCTTTTTGCATCCGTTCCCAAACTGTGTCTACAGCATCCGCATCAGGGACTGCAATTGCCATCCGCTCATCAAACGCGGCCGTGACAACTTGCTTGAGCATGACGAAAACTGTGATGCCGTCCGACCCAACTAAAACAGTTCGTATCCATTCCCGGCTCGAACGTCGCGAGTCTGCGGATATTACCACCTTCCCCGGATCTTTTCCGCGCTGGATTCTGATCAAACTTCCTGGAATTAATCCCTGGCTTTCATACCATTTTTTCAAACCAATTACATAACGCCTTTCACGTACCACCCAACCAGGAAAACTCTCTCCGCTCTTTTTATCCTCTAAGATGAAACGAATACGTGGGGCTTCGTATGCAGTGGGAAAGAGGTGTTCAATTCGTGAAGATAGCGGTAAGGAACCAACTCGCCAATGCGGAAAGTTTAAGCTGATTACCACTTCATCACTTTGAGTGCTCTCCGCCGTTATTGGAGAAAGCTCATCATCAAGATCACGCTCTAATGCGAGCATCTCCTCGCTGAGCAAGTCGCGGTCGTGCTCAATCTCGTGATATCGCAGGTAGACCGGTGTCTCGTGAACGGCTTGTGGTTCCAGGTGCCGCAGATACCACAATATCTCACCAGCAGGTCCAACTTCATCGAAGCGAGCATCCTCTTCCAACCGCAGATCGAGTGAGAATTCCACTAATTTTGGATTCACAGAAGAGGGCAGCTCAACCTGTTCAAGCAAGGAGTTGGTGGGTAACGGACCTCCTCCAGCCAAATCGAGCACAGCTTCAGCCAAGTTTAGATGACCCTGGCTCACATCTACCAAGAGAGCTCTCGGAAACCAGCGACCAGCGATGCGCACAAAATCTTCATTGGCTTCCAAGCCAGTTTCGAGGTTTTCGATCAGCTGCTCACTGTAACCCTCGATTACGAATTGCGAGTTGAGCAGCTCGCTCTCCTGGTCGATCTTAGGTGGATCGTTTAGCAGGTGATCAGCGACCTTACTTGCAAACTCGCGTTCTTCTCCGTTCTCAAACTCCACCTTAATCACATTAAATTCATTGATGTCAGGATTTACACCAGGCCGTAAACCAATCACCCTCCCCTGCCGCCAACCCATTGCTGGAAATATCAATTTCTGATTTTCTGTGAAGCTTTCTTTGGGAAAATAGATATCACCAGCAGATGCACGCTGATTTTCAAATTCTTCGATCTCTCGGCGAATCCGTTCCTCAACTAGTGCTGCAACCAGCTCATTCGGTGTAAGGGGTGTTTCTATTTCTAATAGATAATTGTAAATAAATTCTATGTCCTCTTTCTGGAGATCAAAGGTTTCCCAATAATCCTCCCGAAGTGACAAGGATGCCAATACCATAAAATCCTCGGAAAAATTTCCAGCGAAACTTCGTATTCCTGATTGAAAGCAATTGCTGAATTGCTAGCTTATAATTATACTCTATGAATAAAAATGTCGCAGCGCTTCCAATTGTTTTCGCTGCCCAAGATTAGGAGCAGGAGTATTCATTATGTCAGAAGATAAATGGGAATTAGTTATTGAAGTATCCGGCGAGTTCCAAGCCAATTTGTTGCGTAATTTGCTTGAGGTTCAGGGCATTAAAGTATTTCTCAACCAGGAAGGCGCTGGTAAAGCTTATGGTTTGACCGTTGGGCCATTAGGCCAGGTTCAAATATTGGTTCCAGAATACCAAAGCCAAGAAGCGCGCCAGATTGTCGATGACTATTATGCTGGTAAATTCGAAACAAACGAGGATTTGGATTCAGAAGAGGGTGAAGACAATTAAGGAAAAGATCTCTCCAGCCAATCCATCGGGTCGACTTGCACTCCACCTGCCCATATTTCAAGGTGCAGGTGGGGCCCGTTAACCCGTCCAGTCCCCCCGACAACACCAATTACCTGACCGGCTTCTACCTGATCTCCCACCTCAACCAGGATCTCAGCCTGGTGCAGATACCCGCTGTATATCCCCAAACCATGATCGATCATGACTGCGTTCCCTCTGACGATCAGCGGTCCTGCAAAAACAACAACTCCATCCGCAGGGGCAAATATCTCATTAACTTCATTATTATAGTTATAGCAAAAATCTAAGCCAGTATGGAAGAAATTATACGGACTGCCGTTATAAGATCGGCGGTTGCCGAACATTTCGGTAAAGCCGCAGGGAGATGGCGCCACCGGGCTTTGAAAAACACCTGTCCAAAGCCGGTTGGGGGTT
>JAUWLJ010000124.1 GCA_030613705.1 Chloroflexota bacterium | reverse complement strand
TTCTTTCGCATGATGATCTGCAGGTCAGAAATCCCCAAGATCTTAATGAGATTATTTATTCCCTGTATCGATAGATTGACTTATCTTTTAGGAGCACCTATAATCTCTATAGTCCTTAAGTACTATTCATAATACCTAGTTACTTACCGGGAGGGGTATCATAAAAGACAACTAACTTCAAGCTTGCCGTCAAATTCAGGCGGGGTTTCATCGAAGCATCAAAACTTATCGTACTAATTAAATTTAGGAATGCGCTTAGGATAATGGGGATTCTTGGAAACTCACCAGCAGACGTGACTACTATGCGCCCACGCGTGCAGGGGAAATTCATCTTTGTCGATGATGAGAAACTTTATATCCGTGGTGTGAGTTATGGCGCGTTTCAGCCTGATGAAAACGGCAATGAATACTACGACCAGGAGGTCATTGACCGAGATTTCGCCCAAATGGCTGCAAATGGAATCACTGCTGTTCGCATTCCGCACACAACACCGCCGCGATCACTGCTCGACATTGCTCAACGTCACGGCTTACGTGTCATGGTAGGCCTGTCTGCTGAACAATATATCGGCTACCAGATCGACAAGAAAGATGCCCCAGATATTGATGAATTAGTGCGCGCCCGGGTGCGTGCCTGCGCTGGACACCCAGCTCTCCTCTGTTATGGTCTTGGAAATGAGATCCCCGCTTCTATCGTTCGTTGGCTTGGTCATAGACGTGTCGAACGTTATTTGGAGCAGCTTTATTGGACTGTAAAATCTGAAGATCCCGACGCTCTCGTCACTTACGTCAACTACCCAACCACTGAGTATCTACAGCTTCCCTTTCTTGATTTCCTCTGTTTCAATGTTTACCTTGAATCGCAAGGACCTTATGAAGCATACCTCGCCCGTCTTCAAAATCTCGCCGGCGATCGACCTCTAGTGATGAGCGAGATCGGATTGGACAGCCTGCGCAACGGTGAAAACACCCAGGCACATGTCTTAGACTGGCAAGTTAGGTCAGCATTCAACTCTGGATGTGCAGGTGTCTTCATATTTTCTTGGACAGATGATTGGTATCGCGGAGGTGCTGAAGTCGATGATTGGGCATTCGGGCTGACCACGAAAGATCGGCAGGCAAAGCCCGCCCTGGCTGCAGTGAGTGAGGCTTTTGCAAAGGTACCTTTCGCTACTAACGGGTCCTGGCCATTTATGTCGGTAATTGTCTGTACTTACAATGGTGCGAGCAGGATCCGTGACTGCTGCGAAGGTTTGTCAAGATTAGATTACCCCAATTTTGAAGTTATTGTAGTCAATGATGGGTCGACGGATGCGACGACAAACATATTAGACGAGTACGATTTCAGAGTGATCAGCACTGAGAATCGAGGCCTCAGCAGCGCCCGCAACATTGGTATGGAGGCAGCCAGGGGAGAGATCGTCGCATACCTCGACGATGATGCGTACCCGGACGAGCAGTGGCTGACCTACCTGGCGGCTTCATTTATGAGCACAAATTATACTGGGATAGGAGGGCCAAACATCGCCCCTCCGGGGGATGGATTTATTAGTGAGTGTATCGCCAACGCGCCAGGCAACCCTGTCTACGTCCTTCTCTCTGACCAGGAAGCGGAGCATATTCCGGGCTGCAACATGGCTTTTCGGAAAGCCGACCTCCAGGCCATCGGGGGTTTTGATCCTCAATTCCGTGTGGCTGGTGATGATGTTGATATGTGCTGGCGTCTTCAGCAAAATGGATGGTCATTAGGATTAAACGCAGCCGCGACGGTTTGGCACCATCGACGCGACTCGTTCCATACTTACTGGAAGCAGCAGGTTGGTTACGGTAGGGCTGAGGCACAATTGATGAAGAAGTGGCCTCTCAAGCATAACTCACTTGGCCACTGGCTCTGGAGGGGGCAGATCTACGGACCAGGGCTCACTCGGGCTCTTCCACTCCGCCGCTCAAAAGTTTTCCATGGCACTTGGGGCAGCGCGCCCTTCCAATCACTATACAACCCTGGACCAGGCACACTGCTTTCACTATCGCTGATGCCTGAATGGTACTTACTAGTCCTGATTCTCTTTGGGCTCTCTTCCCTGGGCATCCTGTGGAGACCATTACTGCTGGTTTTACCCTTCCTGTTCTTGGCACTAATCTTACCGCTAATCCAAGCTGTTCAGAGCAGTAAGCAGGTTTCCTTTACGGTCAGAAAACATTCCAGCATTGACCAATTAATATTTCGCGGTTTGACGACATTCCTGCACCTGTTCCAGCCATTGGCGCGCTTATGGGGGCGTTTGCATTCAAACATCACTTCTCAGCGACAGGAGGGAAAGGCACAATTTTCCTTCCCCATGATACGCACTTCCAACATTTGGAGCGAGAATTGGAGTGCACCTGAGAAACGACTCGAAACAATTGAAGAGGCTCTGCGCTCTGAGAGCGCGGTTGTCCTGCGCGGTGGCGACTATGACCGTTGGGACCTTGAGGTTCGGGGTGGATTGTTGAGCTCGGTGCGCACATGTATGGCTGTAGAAGATCATGGTTCAGGCAATCAATTGATCCGTTTTCGTTCATGGCCGCGAATCGATCCCCTGAGTCTGATTCTAATCACCCTGTTTTCACTCCTTGCCATTCTGGCAGCCTTTGACCAGGCATGGATAGTCGCCAGCATTCTCGGAGGGGTTGCCTTAATCCTGATCACCCGTATGTTATGGAATTGCTCCACTGCCATGGCTTCTTTACTCAAAGCAATTGAACAAGGTGGGGCAGAAGAGGCAGTCTGACCCCCATGAGCCACAAAGATCTCACGCTTTTCCAAAGGTTATTACGGCAAGCCCGTCCTTATTGGAAGCTTATTTTTGGTATATTCCTGGTAGATATTTTAGCGACTCCATTGGCGCTGCTGATCCCAATCCCATTGAAGATTGCAGTTGACAGCGTACTCGGCGATGAACCGCTGCCCGATTTTGTATACACATTGATCCCAGCAGCTGAACAATCCACTATGGTAATACTGGTGCTGGCCGTGGTTCTACTGGTTCTGATCGCCTTATTATCGGGACTTCAATCATTGGGCAGTTCACTGCTGCGCACTTACACGGGAGAAAAGCTTGTTTTAGACTTTCGAACCAGGTTATTCAGACACGTTCAGCGCCTTTCTCTGTCGTATCACGATTCAAAAGGCACATCTGATTCATCATATCGCATCCAATATGATACTTCCGCAGTTCAATATGTCGCCATCGACGGATTAATTCCTTTCATTACTGCCATTATCACATTATTTTCGATGCTTTATATCATCTTCAAGCTTGATTCGCGTTTGGCGTTAGTTGCCTTGGCGATATCGCCAATACTTTTTGTTATCACAAGACTGTACCGCCGTAATCTGCGCCAGCAGTCCCGCCAGGTGAAGAAACTTGAAAGCGCAGCCTTATCTGTAATCCAAGAAGTTTTAACCAGCCTGCGTGTCGTGAAAGCATTTGGTCAAGAAGATCACGAACAGGAACGATTTGTCCACCAATCAAGCGAAGGCATGCGCGCCCGCATGCGTTACACAATTTCCTCGGGTTTACTGGGTCTTTTGCTTGGCGCGACAACAGCTTTTGGAACAGCGGCTGTTCTTTTTATCGGAGTCAGCAATGTTCTAGCTGGTATCCTCACTTTGGGCAGTTTACTTCTTATTTTGGGTTATCTGGCGCAATTTTATGGTCCGCTAAAGACTATCAGCAAAAAGGTGGCCAGCCTGCAATCTCATTTGGCCAGCGCGGAAAGGGCTTTCGATCTCATGGATGAACCCCCAGATGTAATTGAGCGACCTGATGCCCAACCTCTTCTTCGCTCAAAGGGAGCGGTGACATTCCGAAATGTTTGTTTTGCTTATCAGGAAGACCAACTGGTACTCGAAGATATCTCCTTTGAGATTCCCGCTGGCACGCGCGCCGGGATTGCAGGACAGACCGGAGCAGGAAAGAGCACACTCGTGAGTCTGCTGACGCGTTTCTACGACCCGACTTCTGGTCAGATTACCCTCGATGGAAACGATCTGCGCGATTATAAAGTCTCCGATTTGCGCCACCAATTCGCCATCGTCCTTCAAGAGCCAGTCTTATTCTCGACCAGTATTACAGAAAATATTGCCTATGCCAAGCCAGGCGCCAGTGAGGATGAGATCCTAATAGCAGCGAAAGCTGCCAATGCGCACGATTTTATCGTCGCTCTTCCAGATGGCTACGAGACCCTGGTTGGTGAGCGGGGTATGCGCCTCTCAGGTGGCGAACGACAGCGCATCGCATTGGCTCGCGCTTTTCTAAAGGATGCACCCATATTAATTATGGATGAACCCACCAGCTCAGTTGATACAAGAACCGAGATTGGGATCATGGAGGCGATGGATCGCCTGATGCAAAACCGGACGACTTTAATGATCGCTCACCGACTCACTACGTTGGAAAATTGTGATATGTTGTTAATGATCGAAGATGGAAAACTGGCAAATGTAGAGCAGGATGTGTCTGCGACTGTTAAGGTAGCGCTTGCCTTGGACAGAATTGAGACAGCCATCATGAGGAATAATTGATGGTAAAGAGAGAAAAGGTCAGGATCGTAGAGACTGATCTGCTGGAGCACCCAGCCTTTCTAGCCTGGAGAGAGCTGCAGTTGGGGAGTGCAAAGCCGGAAAGGATCGAAATCATAAAAGGGAAAACACCGAATCAAAACCACAGACTCAAGAGATTTGTTTGCAGGCTGGTGGGTGTTGGTACTAAGGGAGTGTCTGTGATTGGCAAACGCTGCCAGCGTCCCAAAGCGGAAATCGAAAACACAATTTACGAGGAGATCCTGCAGAATCTCTCTATCCCTTCCCTCAATTACTACGGCATGGTAGCAGAAGCGAATGGTGAATTCTCATGGCTATTCTTGGAGGACGCTGGTGACGATACGTATTCTGCACTGCTTGAAGAGCATCGTCTACTCGGTGCACAATGGCTAGCCCTGATGCATACCTCTGCCCCAAACATTGGACAACCAGCCAAACTTCCGGACAAGGGATTAAAACATTATCTAAAGCGCTTACGGAAAGTACGCGAAACACTTATTCACATCATCAAAAGATACATGATTCAAAGTGATGATCTAGTTCATATGGAAGCAATCATAACCAAGTGTGATTTCCTTGAAGCTCATTGGGACAAGGTCGAAGATCTTTATCAGGAATTGCCACAGACGATCGTGCACGGTGATTTCGTCTCAAAGAACTTGAGGGTCCACAGCAATCATGACGAAAACACATTCTTACCTTTTGATTGGGGAGAAGCAGGCTGGGGTCCACCGGCCATTGACATCATTCATGTTGAGCCCTTCGCATACTGGTCCAACGTACGCGGTTCTTGGTCGTGGTTGAGCCTTCAAGATATACTAAGTTCAGCCGAAGTTGGTAAGATCTTCCGTTCTATTGACGCTATATATTGGGAACTCAGTGGGTTTGGTCTTACCAAGGAGGTATTGAACAATAACCTTAGCAACATGAGAATCTACAATTCATGGTTGGCTATGGCAATCGAAGTGGCGAGATTAATGGATTGATATGGTGACCAGACTGACCAGAGTAAAAATACACAAGTTCAAAAATCCATATTTCAAAGCCAATCCGAGCAAGTAATGTCCAGATCAAGCTCAGCTGATCGAGTTTTTTCATCTTCCAGGGACGGGAAAGGTTTTCTGTGAATTCATCCCTTCGCATAATAGTAACGGGTTTGATCGCTCAGCATCCTCACATGGGTGGCATCACCTGGCATTATCTTCAATATTTACTGGGTTTAAAGCGCCTCGGTCACGATGTTTACTATTTGGAGGATTCTGGTGAACACCCATACAATCTTGATGGTGGGCCTTCTGGAAATGATTGGGTTGCCAGTAATTGCACCTATAACACAAGTTATTTAGCCAAGATCATGACCCGCTATGGCTTGGAAAACAAGTGGGCTTATCGATATCCTTTAAAATCGGAATGGTTTGGGCTATCCGATAACCAGCGTGAAAGGGCGATTAATTCTGCTGATCTGCTGATAAATGTTACGGGAACATTGGAACACCCGGATAATTACCGGCAGATTCCGCAATTAGTTTATATTGACACCGATCCAATCGTCACCCAAATCAAGATGGAGGTAGACAAAGTGCTTTTTCTACCCCGAGTTAATGCTCATGATACCCACTTCAGCTTTGGAGAAACGCTTTCCGAAGGAAAGTTTGGAAACGGGATCAATTGGCAACCAACTCGACAGCCCATTGTATTGTCAGAATGGCAACCTTCTACAGCGAGCCATGAACGCTTTACCACAGTTATGAGCTGGACAAGCTATGCACCATTGACATACGCTGGACAGACATACGGCCAGAAAGATGTGGAGTTCAAGCGATTTCTTGAATTACCAGGCAGGGTGGCTCCTGTGGAA
>JAUWLJ010000142.1 GCA_030613705.1 Chloroflexota bacterium | reverse complement strand
GTGTCGGTAATCAGATCTCGGGTCAAGTTCAATTGGTTGATAGCAGCTTCTGTGTCTGAGTCAATGAGCTGTTCTATTGCTTCTGTTTGCAGAGCAAGAGCACCCAGCGCTTGACCAAGATCGTCGTGGAGTTCGCGGGCTACACGCTTGCGCTCATCCTCCTGGGCCGTGATCAGATGCTTGAGTAGTTCACCACGCTGTTTGCTTTGCAGGTAAAGGTGGTCGGAGAGGGCGCGATTTTCATCTACTTCATCTTCAATGCGTTGGCTCATATTATTGAAGGCTTCTGAAAGCTGACCGATCTCATCGGGATCATCAACGGGAAGTCGGATACTCAATTGATCTTGCCCAAAGCCTGCCAAAGCCTGGGCTAGTCTTTGCAACCGGTTGATCACGATGTTGCTCATGGCAAGATTAACCACAATAATTGTTACTAAAATCGTTCCTACCCACCACAACAGATTCTCACGTAAGTCTGCATCTAAAGCCGATTCTACCTTTGTGAATGGGATTTCGGTGAGCAATAAGCCGATTATCGGTTGATCTGGATCGTGACAGGTCATGCATTCCGGAGCATTTCTTATCGGGTACATGCTCCGAAACACGCGCTGATTGTCATCAGTCACCACTACACTGCTTGGTCTGGCCTCGGGCGGCAATCTATGGCATTCCTGACAGGTTGGATGGTTATTATCTAACCGCTCACCAACACTCTCACCATGCGGCGCAAAGATTATTTTCCCTTCGCTATCCAGCAGGTAAACGACTCGGAATTCACCTCCATCGCCAACCGCATCCAAAATCATCTGCACTTCAGAAAAATTGGATTCCAACATCGCGTTTCGCAAGGAACTTTCAATTACCTTCCCAGACTGCGAGGCAAGTATATTGAGGTTGTAAAGTTCGATCTCTCGATGACGAGATTCCTCGATTATGGTAAAGATACCTAGGATCAAAGTCAAAGGCACAACCACACCCAGCGTGATCTTGGCGCGCAGATTTGTCTTGATTGGCCAAAATCGAGAACCTTGTTTTGAATCCACAGCTACTCGTAAATTAAATCGTTTATATATATCTCAGCACCAGTAATTCGACATATCTCTACCCGCGAAGGATCTCATTGAAAGCTAATTATCAAGCGCACCTGCCTCGATCCAATCAAGGATAACCTGGATCTCATCTTCTGGCAGTAAACCAGCAGGGGGCATAATCTCCCCAATGGATTGTGTACCGATCATCTTTTGAGCCAGGAAACTGTTCTCCGGATCACCAGGTATGATCATTGGGGCGTGGTCGCCTGTGCCCAACACGCTAGTGTAGCTGCTGGCATCCCAGCCTCCAAAATTACCGTGGCAAGCAACGCACTCGGCTTGGAAGATGGGCATCACATCTGAAGAAAATGACACTGCAGCAGTGGTCGGTTGACCTGATACCGGTGAGGGTCTAAACCGGCGGATAATTTGGATCATTTGCTGGATTTGATCTGCACTCAAAACGTCACCCCAACCGATCATCGAGGTTGCATCATGTCCGATGTTTATAGCGTTATATAGCTGGGTGTCGGTTCTGGTGGCTTGAAACTGGAGGTTCTCGAAAGCTGGTCCAATACCGCCTTCTCCATTCAGACCATGGCATTGTGAGCAAAGCTGGTCATAGATTTGTTTGGTATCCAGGACTACATTCTGCTCCACATCAATTACAACTTCCGGTGGTAGTTCAACCGGCGGATTTGCCTCCCAGGATCGAATATAAGCTACAACAGCATCGATTTCTTCATCGTCCAGAGGTCCTCCAAAAGCGCTGCCGAAAGGTGACATGCCATAATTCGGTTGACCCTGAGCGATGATCGCCCGTATCGTGAAATCATCCCTTGTTTTCAAATATTCAGCGGTGCTGATCGGAAAGATGATATCTCCGGCGCGGGATGGGTTGGGACCACCTTCGCCGAATTCGCCATGGCAGGATACGCAGCTCTGACTATACAGTTCCTGGCCGATCTCAACCGAGGTGCCCTCCGCTGCGGCGATGGTGAAAGTGACTAAAGCATCCAGTTGTTCGGGAGTAAGCACATCGCCCCACACGGGCATGGTATCGTGAGCGCCGCCTTCAGCAATAATCTGCCGGGCAGCTTCTACATCTTCTGAGGATGGGATGCGGCTACCATGACAATTCGCACAGTTGGCTTGAAAGGTTTCCTCGCCCTCTGGAACACTGCCTGGGTCAGTTACATATCTGGCAAGCAAGTCCAGCTCGTTCTCACTCAACATTTCCCGCCATGGGGGCATTTCCAGGTGCAGCCCCCCCTGGCTGATAGTGTCTAATACCTGCTCCTCACCCCCGGCGAAGGCCACCGATTGACCATGGCAGGGAGCACAATTGGTGGCAAACAAGCGCTGACCATCTGGTGCGACAAGGAAATTCAGCAGTTTGGTCTGATCCTCCTGGCTGATCGATTTGTTCCAATCGGGGATTTCCACCTCTGCATGAGGGGCAAATTCCATCCCGAGCTGGATGGATTTTTTCAAAGCGACCGGGTCGCTTGCCACCAGCTCTGCGACCTGATGACATTCACTGCAATTATCGGTGAAGAGCTGGCTTCCTGCTGGGGAGATGATAAAGCCAGCCAAGGCATCGATCTCATCAGAGGTGAGATCGCCGCTCCAGGCGGGCATGCCTTCGTGCCTGCTTTGGGCAATAATTTCATGCAAATTAACGCCCACTGGGACGGTTATCGATGGGCCATGACAAGGAGCACAATTTTCTGTGTACAGGACTGCGGTCTGGTCACCACCGACTAACTCTGGGGGTAGGGGTATCTCTCGACTCGACTGGATGGTGAGAAAAAGAACGCCAATTACACTCAGAATCGTTGCTCCAAGAATCATCGGTCTGCGCAGAAAATACCGCTTTGGAGACCGGTCAATAAGCGGTAAGGCGAGCAAGAGGATGACCGCAACAGAGGGAATGATGAAAACACCGATCACTTCAAGGGACCCAGGGAAATACTTCAATAGCTGGAACAAGAATAGAAAATACCATTCTGGTCGGGGGGTATAGTTGGTGTCAGCCGGGTCTGCACGCGGCTCTAAAGGTGCGCCGACAAAATAAGCTAAGGCTACCAGGGCAATAAAAATCACCAGGGAGACAACAGCATCCTTGAAGATGATATCTGGGAAAAAGGGGACCCCTTTTTCTTTTTCTTTTTTATACTGCTCCAGGTATTCCTGCCGCTCTTTTTCGTTCATCGGTCACTCCTCCTTTCTCGGTACAGCGCTGATGCCGAGTCGGATGACGAGATACATATGGAATCCGAGAAACAGCAAAAGAGTCGCTGGCAGCACCCAGATATGGGCGCCAAAGAAGCGCGCCAGCGTGACCGCGGATAACTCCTCCCCGCCGCGCATAATGCGCAGGATCGGATCCCCAATGAGTGGGGCGACTCCCGCAATGCGGGTGCCAACAATGGTCGCCCAGTATGCTTTTTGGTCCCAGGGTAATAGATAACCGGTAAAACCAAAGCCCATCACCGCAAGCAGCAATCCGACACCGGTGAACCAGGTTACCTCGCGGGGGTACTTGTACGAACCAGACATAATGACACGCACCATGTGCAGGACGGCCAGGATAACCATGGCGCTTGCCCCCCAGTGATGCACACCGCGAATAAACCAGCCTCCTGGAACTTGAGTGGTGATAAAGACGACACTATCATAGGCATGGTCTGGCGTGGGGACATAATAAATTGTCAGCAGGATACCGGTAATGCCCTGCAGGACTGCCACAAACAGCGTTGCGCTGCCCAAAGTGTAAAACCAATTTACTTTGGGGATTTTACGTAGAAAAATAGCCTCCCACACATTCCGCCAACCGATGCGCTCATCAAGCCAATCTCCGATATGGACACTCATTTCAACCTCCCAACAAGATATACAATTGATCGTCCTCAACCTTTGTCTCATAGCGATCGAGGGGTCGGGGTGGAGGGCCAGATACCACCAGGCCAATTTTGTCAAAGGCTGCGTTGTGGCACGGGCAAAAGTACTGTCCTTGATCGGTAATCCAACGGACCCGACAGCCAAGGTGAGTGCATATATTCGACAGGGCGATATAGTCACGCCCATCTTCCGTGAGGATATAGATCGAGAGCTCTTCCTCGGTCACGATCCACCCGGTTTGTCTTTCAATAGTGGTCTTAAAAAGTGTAGGTGTCCCGAGCTCGACTTTTGAGGTTGGGCCAAGCCTGACCCAATCCTCGGAGGTTTTTCGTTTCAGAGCAGGACCGACGACATAAGCCACAGCAGGTATCGCAATGACAACTCCGATCACTGCCCCAATAGCTCCGATTGCTATGGCTAAGAAATTTCGTCGACCGAGCTGGTCTTTTTCTTCCATCCTGGCCTCCTTTGGCGTTTACCAACTTGACGAACTACCGCGCGCGGAATGTATTCTATTATAAGTGTCACCTTAAATCCTGATAATCAGGATTAATTAACTTGTCAATTTACTCCTCCGCCGCACCCTCTGCGATCCACCGTTCCAAGAGCTCTAATTCATCAGAGGTCAGCTGGGCGAAGTGGGGCTCTTCCCGGGTCTGAATGATAATAATCAGACTGTTCTCGGGGTCGCTGGGGATGATTACCACCCCGCTCTCGCTGCCCTGCAAGATGCCCTCATAAGTAGTCAGATCTAACCCTTTCAGGTTGTTGGAGGTGCTGTGACAGGTGCCGCATTTACTCTCCAAGATAGGGCCAATGGTGTTCTGGTAAGTAAGCTCCCCACCTTCTGGAGGAGTGATTGGTGTTGGTTCGGGGGGCAATTGTTTGAGCAATAACTCGCGCAGCCCAGGTGCATCGAAACCAGCGTATTCCCAAACGTTGCCGTGGCAGGCGCTGTTCGAGCAAAACGATGTGTTATCGATGCCCCCAGGATTGTCCGTGGTGTGGCAGTTGCTGCAAGTCGGGTCGAACACATCGCGGTGCAAACTGATCCAGGACGGATTCTTGTGTGAGTCGGGTTCCGGGCCGCGGCTGATCTCGATCTGCGAGACAAAATCTCCTGGACCGGCCACAACGGGTATTGAATGGCATAGATTGCACTCCAGGCGGATCGCTTCCCCCTCAGCGTTCAGATGCGTGCCGCCGTGACAGCGGAAACAGCCCGCCGAATCGGTATGTCCAATGTTGTTGGGATGGGTAGTCCAGTCCGAATTCTGGTGAGGGAATACACTTTGGGCGTAAGCTTCTTGCAAAGCATCGATAGCGTTATCTATCTTCTCTTGGTTTGCATCGTAATATTCCACGTAATACGTCTCGTAAAAACTAGCAATTCCGGCGATGCCCTCCAGACCAATTTCGGTGGTGTCATAAATCTGGCTGTAGGTTTCGACTGCCACTCTACGTATTTCGGGTATCTCTGGATCGATGATGCCGCGGTTCATCAGCTCATCGACGGTCGCTTCCGGAGTCTTCACCAGGTGGGTGATGCGGTTGTGGCAGGTGATGCAATCCATTTCCACCAGGTCATCTGGATCGATATCGCTGGGATCGAGCCCAGATTCGATGTCGATATATTCGGTGATCGTGCCATCATCTTCGTAAACCCGGACATAAGGAATTACCTGTTCCTCAGGGTCCTCGGGGAAATATTCAATTTTATTCTCTATATGCCAGTGAATACCGCGCCCTAATCCCTCTCGTTTGCTGCCGCCACCGGTTTTAAGCACCAGATACGTTGTCATGGGTGTATTATCTTTGTCTGGGGTGAACTGCTTGATCTCTCGCAAGCTATCATCAGAGAATTTTTCGGGGAGATGGCATTTCTCGCAAGTTTCCCGGGCAGGTTGTAACTGAGGAGCTCGAATGGGGAATTCGTAAGTATTGAAAGCAACGGCGACGATATGCCGGATATCGCCCGCCTTGCGGGTGACGCGCGTAGCAAGAAAACCTTTGCCAATATGGCAATCGACACAATCGATGCGCGCATGAGGAGAAGTTAAATAGCTGGTAAATTCAGGGGGCATGGTGTGACAGGCAGTGCCGCAGAATTGGGG
>JAUWLJ010000026.1 GCA_030613705.1 Chloroflexota bacterium | reverse complement strand
CGTGATTACCCAGCTGCAGCCCCCGAGAAACCCAAAGATTTGCCCCGTATGGCAGTCGCCAAGGTCCTGCTGGGGGAACCTCTGCAGCGCAAGTGGTTGGAATTCAACCACGATGCGTTGATCATCGGTGGAGGGTTGGCAGGAATGACCGCCGCGCTCGAACTGGCTGACCAGGGGTTCAAGATATCGCTGGTCGAACACCAGGCAGAACTGGGCGGGAATATGCGCCATCTGCATTTCTTGCTCAGCCATGCAAATCCCCAGGCCTTGTTAGTTGAACTGATCGAAAAAATAAACCAACATCCCAACATCAGCACCTTCCTCAACGCTGAGCTGGACTCATTTGAAGGCAGCTTGGGCAAGTTCAAGAGCACATTGAAAATTGCAGAGAGTGAAGAAGCTCCGCAGATCAATCACGGCGTGGTGATAGTCGCCACAGGTGCCCAGCCCTACCGGCCATCAGAATACCTCTATGGCCAGGATGAGCGTATTCTCACTCAACTGGAACTCGAAGAGATTCTCGCCACAGGAGCCGCAGAAATCTCCAATTTGAAATCGGTCGTCATGATCCAATGTGTAGGTTCACGCACCGCGGAACGCCCTTACTGCAGTCGCATCTGTTGTGGGCAGGCAATAAAGAACGCCCTCGAGATCAAAAAAACCAACCCGGATTGCGAAGTATACATCCTGTATCAGGATATTCGCACCTACGGTCTTTTGGAGAAATTTTACCGGCAGTCACGCCAGGAGGGTGTCCTTTTCCTGCGCTTCGATCCCGAGCAGCCCCCACAGGTCATGGCAGATGGCACCCTGCAGGTGGTGGTCCATGATGCCATGCTTGAAACGGATATATTGCTCGAGGCGGACCGTCTGGTTCTGTCTGTGGCCACCATTCCCCGAGAGGATGCCAGTCAACTGGCCCAGCTGCTTAAAGTGCCGCTAATGCAGGATGGTTTCTTCCAAGAAGCCCACATGAAGCTGGCCCCTATTGACTTCGCCTCTCAAGGGATCTTTCTTTGCGGTATGGCTCACTACCCCAAGAAAGCTGTCACCGAAAGTGTGATCCAGGCAAAAGCAGCTGCAGGGCGAGCAGCAACCATTCTCGCTCAACGTGATCTTGAGATTGAGCCGATCACCTCCCATGTAGTCGACGAAAAGTGCGATGGTTGCGCTTACTGTGTTGACCCATGTCCCTTTGATGCAATAACTTTGATTGAATACCAGGATGAATCTGGTCAGACGAAAAAACGGGTGGTCGTCGATGAGTCGATTTGTAAAGGCTGCGGTACCTGCCAGGCCACCTGCCCCAAGGATGCAATATATGTCTCACACTTCAAGCTGGATTACTTACGAGCCATGACCATGGCTGCCTTGGAGGTGTAATCTTGAGTGACTATGAACCTCTGATCATCGCCTACACCTGCTACTGGTGCTCATATACCGCTGCTGACCTGGCAGGGACATCTCGCATCCAGTATCCCCCCAACGTCAGGATCATCCGCGTTCAATGCAGCGGCATGGTCCATCCTAATTTGGTTATTGACGCTCTCACCAAAGGCGCCGATGGCGTCTTGATGTGCGGCTGCCATCCTGGTGACTGTCACTACCGTGAAGGAAATCTACGTGCCCAAGCACGGGCGGATGCCTTAGACCTGATGCTGGAAGATTTCGACCTGGAACCGGAACGCTTCCGTCTTTCCTGGGTGGCGGCTTCGGAAGGTCCGCAATTTGCCCAAGTGGTGAAGGATATGGTTGAAGAATTACGTGAGATAGGACCGAGTATCTACAAGTGAACTGATCACTGAATTTTAAATGTCAAGGTCATGTCTGATCATCGTTTTCAGAGAAAAGGAGGCTGTATTGGAAAAATCAGGTCTATTGGATGATGTCTAAGAGTTATTGGACTAATAAGGAGGTTGGCGCATGGCTGTTAAAGTCGCACAAGAGTGGTTTGCCATCTGCGGTGGTTGTGAAGTTACCATACTTGATGTTGGCGAACCGTTGATCGACCTGCTAGCGGAGCTCGAATTCGTCCACATGCCAGTGATCATGGATCACAAGTTATACGGGCAAACTGGGGAGGAAAGCAAGGCGGATATCCCTGAGGCGGATGTGGGCATCCTCACCGGTAGCATCCGAAATGAAGAAAACAAAGAACTTGCAGAGCTGATGCGATCTCGAGTTAATTTCTTGATCTCGATGGGCTCTTGCGCTTGCTATGGAGGGGTTCCGGCGTTGGCGAACCAGTTCGCGGTCGACGAGATCTACCAGCGCGTTTACCAGGGAAACTCCACTACTGACCCCGGCGAGACACCTGCAGAAGGATTACCGGCGTTGCTTGATCGTGTTTATGCGGTGCACGAGGTTGTAGATGTCGACCTCATGCTGCCGGGCTGCCCAACAACGCCAGATATGTTCGTTGCGGCTGTAATGCATCTGCTTAAGGGTACACCGTTTGCGTTGGAGACAAAGAGCGTTTGTGACCAATGTCCGACCATCCGCGAACAAAAAACAGGAGAGGGTATCACCCTGAAGCGCCCATTAGAGTCAGTGGAGGGGGTTGGAGAAGCGCTTGAAACGGTGCGCTGTTTCATGGAACAAGGTTACCTCTGCCAAGGACCCGCAACCCGCGCAGGATGTGGCGGCATGGATGGAGGTACTCCCCGCTGCATCCGGGCTTATATGCCTTGCCGAGGTTGCTTCGGTCCTTTAACCGATCAGGCCAATCCGATGGTGGACATGATGGGCGCTATCTCAACGATTGGCCTCAACCCCCGAGATATCCCCGACCGGGCGGCACAGTTCAACCGATTTGCAGGTTCCGGACGCCTGCGAACGAAGAGGAGGTAAAAATGGGACAAACACTGGTTATTCAACCTGTCAGTCGCATTGAAGGCCACGCAAAGATCACGATTCAACTGGACGATGCAGGGAATGTTGCTGATACCATGGTGAACGTGATTGAGTTGCGAGGTTTCGAGCGATTTTGCGTCGGAAAACCGGTCGAGGAGATGCCACGCATTACAACACGTATTTGCGGCGTATGCCCTTGGTCGCACCATCTGGCTTCTGCCAAGGCTGCCGACGCAGTCTTTGGCGTCCAGCTGCCTCCGGCAGGCGAAAAACTACGCCGGTTATGCAACAGCATCGCCTACATGGAAGAACACATTCTGCATTTCTACATTCTGGCTGGTCCGGATTTCATCCTGGGACCTGATGCGGAATACCCGGTGCGTAATGTGATTGGCATCCTGGATGCTGTTCCTGATGTCGGCAGGCAAGTCGTAAAAGTCCGCCACATGTGTGCCAAGATGTTAGAGCTGATCGCCGGAAAGGCGATCCATCCCGCAGCTGCAGTTCCAGGTGGTTTCAGTCGCCCACTCTCGGAAGATGAACGCCAATCCCTATTGCCAATGGCGGAAGAAGCGCTCGAACTGGCGAAATTCACGATCTCCTTTGCCAAGGAAAATATCTTCCCCAAGTACATGGATGTAGTCAAGACTGTCGGCACTATCACCAGCGGTTTTCTGGGCACTGTCACCGATGATGGCGCCTTGGATCTTTACGATGGGAAGCTGCGCATGATGTATGCGGATGGGTCTTACGAGGAGTTCCCTTACGATCAATACACTGATTACATCGGTGAGCATGTTGAGCCCTGGACCTACCTCAAATTCCCCTATGCCAAGAAGCGCGGCCCGTTTGAGCTGGAGGACAATGCCCCCAGTCTCTACCGGGTGAACTCCCTGGCCCGCATCAATGTAGCGGACTATATACCAACCCCGCTGGCTCAGAAGGAATTGGAAGAATTCCGGACTAGTTTCGGTCGTCCGGCGCAGCTGACTCTGCTCTACCACTGGGCTCGTTTGATCGAGCTGCTCCACAATGCAGAATTAGCTTTGCAACTGCTCAACGACCCAGAGATCACTAGTTCTGACATCCGTGCCTCAGTAACCCCCCGTGCGGCACGTGGTGTGGGTGTGGTTGAAGCCCCCCGCGGCACATTGATTCACGACTACACTACCGACGAAGACGGCTTGCTCACCCATGTCAACCTTTTGGTTGCTACTTGCCAAAACAACTCAGCCATCAACCTGTCAGTCAAGCAGGCAGCCAAAACATTGATAAAAGATGGGAATTACGATCAAGGCACACTCAATACCATAGAAATGGCCATCAGAGCATACGACCCATGCCTGTCCTGCTCCACCCATCGCATGGATGGGACCCTCCCCGTGAAAGTGGATATCCTCTCCCCAAATGGTGAAGTGATTGACACCCTTACAAACTGAGGCAGGCAGATCGACCCCCCAGGGAGAGGGTAAACCAATCCCTGGGGTTTCTCTCTATGGACAACGAAGCGCAATGGATATTGAACAATCCTTAGACCTTGACAGTTTGCCAGCTTTTTGCCAGGCACGAGTTCTCGTCCTGGGAGTTGGCAATGTCCTTTTTGGAGATGATGGTTTCGGTCCTGCAGTTGTGGAATCACTCCTGCGTGATTATGCCATCCCAGATGAGATCTACGTGATGGATGTAGGTACTGGTGTACGCAAGCTGTTATTTACACTGATCTTGGGAGATGTCCTGCCAAACGAAATCGTGATTGTAGATGCCGTAGATTGGGGGCAGCGGATCGGCGAAGTGAAAGTTATCTCTGCCGACGAACTACCAGCTACTAAAATCGATGATTTTTCCTTACACCAGGTGCCAACATCAAATATGTTGCGGGAACTGCAGGACCAGTGTCAGGTCAAAGTTACTGTAGTGGTTTGCGATGTAGGGATTTTGCCGCAAAGGATTGAGCCAGGGTTATCACCCGAGACTGCGCAGGCTGTGCAAACTGCATCTTGGAAGATCGCCACACAGTTTTCGCTAGAACCTTTATAATATTGACTCATCCAATTATCGATATTTTGTCGGTGGAGTTAAATTGTGAAGCAGCGAATGCCTGTAGTCGAAAATATTTTAAGTGCAAACGACCGGTTGGCAGAAGAGAATCGCAGCCGCCTGGAAGCCGCAAATTTGTATACCATCAACCTGATGGCCTCCCCTGGGGCAGGAAAAACCTCCCTCATCGAACACACCATAAAACGCTTATCCGGCCAGCTCAATCTGGCAGTTGTCGATGGCGATATTGCCACCAGTATCGATGCCGATCGGGCTGCCGCTGCAGGCGCTGAAGCAGTCCAGATCAACACTGGCGGTGAGTGTCATCTCGACGCAGTCATGTTCCAGGGTGCCCTCAACCAGCTTGATTTGACCAAATACGATCTTCTGATGGTTGAAAATGTTGGTAATCTTATTTGCCCGGCGTCCTTTAAATTGGGTACTCACCAGAATGTGCTGATCGCCTCCATCCCGGAGGGAGACGACAAACCTTATAAATACCCCACTATGTACCGGGGTGTTGATGCTCTGGTGATCAACAAGATCGACCTCATGCCATACATTGACTTCGACATGGAATACTTCCAACGGGGTGTTGAGGTGCTCAACCCTGGCCTGGTAACTTTCCAAATATCCTGCCGCACAGGTGAAGGGCTTGAAGCCTGGCTGACCTGGCTGCAGAAAAAGGTAGCAAGCCACAACCCTGCTGATACAGATAGATGACATCGAAAGGCGTACGGATCCACATCACTGGCATCGTCCAGGGGGTAGGGTTTCGACCCTTCGTGTATGGACTGGCAGCTCGCCTGGCGCTTAATGGATGGGTACGCAACACCTCTGCCGGAGTGGATATCGAGGTGGACGGTCCACAGGGGGATCTGGAGGCATTCCTCAACGCCCTGCGCGCAGAAGCGCCCCCCCTCTCACGAATTGATTCGTTTCATGTAGACTGGATCCCCGCCAACGGATTCTCTACTTTTGAGATCGTCCACTCTGAAGGTAAATCCGGCGATTTCATCCCCATATCCCCCGATGTCAGCATCTGCCCAGACTGCCTGGAGGAATTGTTTGATCCGGGCGACCGGCGCTATCGCTATCCCTTCATTAACTGCACGAACTGCGGCCCTCGCTTCACGATCATCAAGGATATCCCTTACGACCGTCCCAAAACCACGATGGGGATCTTCGAGATGTGTGCGGCTTGCGCCTCCGAATATGACGATCCGCTTGACCGTCGTTTTCACGCCCAGCCGGTAGCCTGCCCAGACTGCGGACCTCATGTCTGGCTTGAAACCAAGGACAGCCTCTCTGGGGAAGATTTTCACCAGTCAGAAGCCATTCGAGAAACCCGCCGCACGCTTGCTCAAGGGGAGATCATCGCCATCAAAGGGCTGGGTGGTTTCCACCTGGCTTGCGATGCTGCCAATTCCCGGGCGGTGGAAGAATTGCGCCGCCGCAAACTGCGCGTCGACAAACCCTTCGCATTGATGGTGCCCGACCTGGAAAGTGTGCTGCAGCACTGCTATCTCAATCAATCCGAACGAGACCTGCTTGTCTCACGCCAGCGCCCGGTCGTCATCCTCGACAAACGTCCGGACTCCCCGATCGTCCCCCAGGTGGCGCCCACCCCAACGACTCTGGGGGGGATGCGGCCCTACCCTCCCCGGCCCTCCTTACTGCTGGAACGTGAACCCGGTTTCCCCAATGCCCTGGTGATGACCAGCGGCAACCTGAGCGAGGAACCCATCGCCACCGGCAACGATGAAGCCCGGCAGCGTTTGGGCGAATTGGCTGACGCCTTCCTGATGCACGACCGGGATATCCAGACCCGCTGTGATGATTCAGTTTTCAGAATATACAATCCGGAAGCGCGGGAGGTGGATTCATCCAATCCAGATCGTCAACCATCAGAAATTCCACTTCGCCGGGCGCGGGGATACGCTCCTAATCCGGTCCAGCTGCGCTGGGATATGCCCCAACTCCTGGCTACCGGGCCAGAATTAAAAAATACTTTCTGCCTGACCCGGGAACACTACGCCTTCATCAGTCACCACATTGGCGATCTGGAGAATTACGAGACCTTGCGCGCCTTTGAAGATGGCATCCGCCACTACGAGCGTCTGTTCCGCATTGAGCCCCAGGCTATCGCCTACGACCTGCACCCCGATTACCTCGCCACTCGTTACGCCCTCGAACGAGCGGATAGGGAGTCTTTACCGGCCATCGGAGTGCAGCATCACCATGCTCACCTGGCTGCCTGCCTGGCGGAGAATGAGCACCCCGGAGATCGTCCTGTCATTGGCCTTTCTCTGGATGGCACCGGTTTTGGCGAGGATGGCGCTATCTGGGGCGGTGAAATCCTGCTCGCAGATTATGTTGCCTATGAGCGCCTCTACCACCTGGCATATATAGCTCTTCCTGGTGGCGATCTAGCCATTCGTGAGCCCTGGCGTATCGCTCTCGCCCACCTGCAGCATGCCGGCATAGAATGGGAAGATGATATTCCTCCGGTTATACACGCCAGACAGCTGTCCACAACCGCCGGGGATCCGCTGGGCCTGCTTCTACGCCAGATCACTAACCGTGTCAACGCCCCGCTTACTTCCAGCATGGGTCGCTTATTTGACGCAGTCTCTTCCCTCTTGGGTGTTCGTCATACCGTGAATTATCAAGCCCAGGCCGCGATCGAACTTGAATCCCTGGTAGATCAGGATGAAACGGGTAGCTATCCATTTGCGATTGAGGGTAAAATTCTCAATCCATCCCCAATGTTCCAGGCGATGCTCAGCGATCTGCGAGCAAATGTGCCCTTACCGACACTCGCCGGTCGTTTCCACAACACACTCGCCGGATTGTTACACCGTGTCTGTCAAAAAGTTCGCACTCAGACGGGGATCGAAGAAGTAGCCCTCAATGGCGGTGTGTGGCAGAACATGACCTTACTCAAGAAATCCATCCACCTCTTACAAAAGGATGGATTCACCGTTTTCCGGCACCACCAGGTGCCGTCCAATGATGGCGGTATCTCCCTTGGACAGGCTGTGATCGCCATGAATAAATTGGATTTATAATCAAACCATTGGCTTATTGGTTAAGCTTAGAGTTAATTACAGAAAGGAGAGCTAAAAATGTGTTTAGGAATTCCCGGTAAGGTAGTTGAAATTTATCAGGCGAATGATATGAAAATGGGCAAAGTGGATTTTGGTGGTGTGATTAAAGAAGCCTGCCTGGAATTCTTGCCCGACATCCAGGTTGGAGAATACACGATCATCCACGTCGGTTTCGGCATCAGCCAGCTGGATGAGGAGGAAGCCCAGCGCACTTTAGAGATGCTGCGCGAGATGGAAATGCTGGCCGACGAACTGCCAGAACTCGATCAAGGGCTGCAGGTATGAAGTACCTCGATGAATACCGGGATGGCGACTTGACCCGAAAATTGCTGGATGAGATCAACCAGACCGTAACCCGTCCCTGGAAGATCATGGAGGTCTGCGGTGGTCAAACCCACTCGATCATCAAAAGTGGACTCGACCAGCTGCTGCCTCCTGAAATCGATCTGATCCATGGGCCCGGATGCCCGGTGTGCGTCACCCCGCTGGAGTTGATCGACAAAGCCATCGCCCTGGCGTCCCGTCCGGAGATCATCTTCACCTCCTACGGGGACATGCTGCGAGTACCGGGTTCAGAACGAGATCTTTTCAGCGTTAAAGCCGAGGGGGGTGATGTACGTATCGTCTACTCCCCGCTCGATGCACTCAAAATTGCCAGTCAAAACCCAGATAAGACTATCGTGTTCTTCGGTATCGGGTTCGAGACCACTGCACCTGCGAATGCCATGGCTGTGATGCAGGCTAAAAACCAGGCCATCGAAAATTTCGCCATGCTGGTCTCCCACGTCACCGTCCCCTCCGCCCTGACCGCCTTGATGGAATCACCAGATGTGCAGGTAAATGCCTTCCTGGCAGCCGGGCATGTTTGCACGGTGATGGGTTATTGGGAATACGAACAACTGGTGGAGAAATACCAGGTCCCAATTGTAGTGATGGGCTTCGAACCGGTGGACATCGCCCGAGCGCTGCTGATGTGTGTACAGCAGCTTGAGGATGGCCGGGCGGAGGTCGAAAACGCTTATGCCAGATCGGTAGTGCAGGGTGGCAACCTGCCCGCGCAAGACATCATCAACCAGGTTTTCGAACGCACTGACCGTGCCTGGCGCGGCATCGGGGTCATCCCGCAAAGTGGCTACCGTTTGCAAAAGGCATACGCTGATTTCGACGCGGAGCTGCGCTTCCCCGAGATACAGACCATCGCTCCCCAGGAACCGAGCGTTTGTATCAGCGGGCTGATCCTGCAGGGGTTGAAAAAACCTAATGAATGTTCAGCGTTTGGAAAACAGTGCACACCCCAAAATCCATTGGGCGCCACGATGGTCTCCTCGGAAGGCGCCTGTGCAGCCTATTACCAGTATGGTCGCTATGCAATCCACCTGGGTGAAAATGAGATGACCCAATGAAGGATCAGCTCAATATCAGCAATTGGACCTGTCCGCTGCCCCTGCAAAATTACCCGACAATCGTCATGGGGCATGGCAGCGGCGGCAAGATGATGAGTGATTTAATCCACCACATGTTCCTGCCACTGCTGGGTAACGAGGCTTTAAACCAGCTGGGGGATGCGGCCGTGTTAGAACTCGATCAATATCCAACCCGGGTGGCTTTCAGCACCGATTCCTTCGTTGTCAATCCGCTGATCTTCCCGGGCGGCAATATTGGTGAGCTGGCAGTTTATGGCACTGTCAACGACCTGGCGATGACCGGTGCCCAACCGCTCTTCTTGAGTGCCGGTTTCATCTTGGAGGAAGGCTTGCCCATGGAAACCCTGGGGGAGATCACAACTGCCTTCTCGGCGGCCTGTCAAACAGCAAATGTACTGGTGGTTACGGGTGACACCAAGGTCGTCAATAAGGGTCATGGTGATGGGCTTTATATCAACACCACTGGGATTGGGTTGATCCCGGCTGAGGTAGCTATCGCCCCAGAAAATGCACAGGCAGGCGATGTTGTCATCGTCAGCGGAACAGTAGGCGACCATGGCATGGCGATCATGTCTGTGCGTGAGGGCCTGGAATTCGAAACCCGCATCGTCAGCGACACCTCCCCACTCCATGAACTGGTAGAAACCATGCTGGCAGCCAGCCTCGATATCCATTGTCTTCGTGACGCGACTCGCGGCGGCGTAGCTGCGGCTCTCAACGAGTTGGCCAAATCTTCTCAGCTGGGGATCACTTTTGAGGAGGCTAAAATCCCGCTCCGTCCGGCAGTCAAAGCCGCCTGTGAGATGCTCGGCATGGACCCGTTGTATGTCGCCAATGAGGGCAAGCTGGTCGCTATCGTCAAGAGTCAGGTGGCCGAAGAGGTGCTGGCTGCCATGCACAGCCACCCGTTAGGTCGGGATGCAGTCCTGATTGGGCAAGTGGTCTCTGACCATCCCGGGATGGTTCTCGCTAAAACAGGCATCGGTGGATCGCGGGTGGTAGCTCTACCCGTTGGCGAGCTTCTGCCGCGCATCTGCTGAGTGCACGCTAACATCCCGAATCGGTAAATTCATAGGTAAATACTCACACCACCGAAATTAAATCGAAAGACAGTGTAAAATTGGGGGTGATAACTGGCATGAAAACTGTACTGATCCAACCCTCTGTTTGAGACAAACGATAGCTGCAAGCTAGCTGTTTAAGGGTGATTACAATGAAACGAATTCCTAAACTAGTAACGCTATTAATATTTTTAACCGCCCTGGCAGGATTGATGGCCGGGATTGGTTTTGCGCAAACCGATACCCCTGAACCAATCCAAGAGGATACACCGGTCCCACAAACCGATACTCCTGGACCAAGCCAAGAGGATACACCAGTCCCGCCAACCGCTGAACCTGAACCGGGAAAAACTGAGCCAGCGGATGACTTGCCGACCTTCACACCATTTGCACCAACCCCGACCGGGGCAGCCGCGGTTGTTGAACAGGAGGATGAACCACCATCCGCTAAGGAGCTTTTCACTATAGAAGGGCCCGTCACCCGATGGGTCTCGGACTTCACCGCCAGTAACGGATGGGACCAGATCTACTTTTTGGGTCTATCAATTGAGGATTGGATCAATCTTGTTCTGTCGATACTGTTTTTTATCCTTCTATACTTCGCTGGCAAACGGCTCATCTACCGGGGTCTTAAAGAAATTCTTAAACGAACTTCAATCGAGTCAGACGAAGAATTTCTTGAGGTGGTCAGGCCGCAGATCAACTGGTTTGTACTGACTCTAGCGCTGCAGCTCAGCCTGGCGAGATTGGATTTCCTCGGCTCGGGATTAAGAGTACTGCTCAATCAGGTATTTTTTGTCGCTTATCTAACCATCCTCACCATCTTCCTGTGGAAGGCGGTCGGATTTGGAACAGAGGCTCTCTTGAGACGCGACAGGACTGAGGAGGATGTCCAACGCCTGCGTCCGATCTATATGGTGGTCACGCGCCTTGCTGAAGCCACGCTGCTGGTCGCTTATGGCTCAATTATGCTCAGCTACTTTGGCATCGATATCACCGCCTTCGCAGCAGCCTTGGGCATCGGTGGTCTGGCCATCTCCCTGGCCGCCCAGGATACACTGTCGGACGCTATCGCCGGTTTTCTGATTCTACTGGATCAGCCTTTCCGGGTTGGCGACCGCATCGAGATATCCGGATTGGGCACCTGGGGCGATGTAGTGGAAATTGGGACTCGCAGCACGCGCATCCGCACCCGCGATAATCGCCTGGTGATCGTACCCAACTCCGCCATCGCTAAGGACCAGGTGGTCAATTACTCCTACCCTGATCCGAGATACCGGGTGCAAATCGAAGTGGGCATCGATTACGAAAGCGATCTCAAACTTGCCCGCGAGGCAGCCATCGAGGCGGTTCGACATGTGGAAGGTGTCTTGCTCGATAAGCCTATCGATGCGTTGTTTGTGGATTTTGGAGATTCGACGATCACCTTCCGCATTCGATGGTGGATCGACTCTTATATTGACACGCGCACCATGTTCGACAAAGTCAATGAAGCCTTATTAAATGGTTTTA
>JAUWLJ010000203.1 GCA_030613705.1 Chloroflexota bacterium | reverse complement strand
AACCACTATACTAAAAGAGTGGTCTGAAAATGGCAGATTTTGGGATTTTCCGTGGATTATGTTAACTGGTTGGGAGTTTCTGGACAAACGATTGGCTGCCAAGCGGACCATTTCGCGGCTGGAATCAATTCCGAATGAGGGCGCATGCTCACGGGTAAGCGCAAATTGCAAATGACCCGGTCCACATCCTAACTCAAGAACCTTTGAGTTTTCCAGATACGGTAAGACACTATAAATCCAAGATTTCCAGCGTCCTAATGAAACTAATTTCGCAACCCAATCGTAGGTCCAGGCGAACTGGTGATAAAGCAGATTGAAGAAGATCTTCAACAAATATCTAGTGACCGTATAATTTAGTCCAACTTTATTCTTGGTAGACATCAAGCAGAAAACGGATTCTCAGCCATCAAAATTGGGAGACAATTTGGAATGACCTGGTATTCCAGGTCATGGATTTCTTTTGAAATTATCTCCCCATCTGCATGGGCGGGTGTTGGTTGCACGGAGCGAACCCGCAGCCACGGTGATGTTACTTCGTGGATCGATGGATGCTCAACATAATTACCCTCATCTGGTTTCAATGTACGAGGTAACAAAGAGAGTATCTTTCGACGGGTTGGCATAAATCCATACACAAAAGTAAGCAGCCCATCAAATGGATTTGCGTGTGGTGTCATATAGAAGATTCCACCAGTGCGGGGGGAGTTGCCTACTGTAACCAGAGTAACGGGTCCAGAATACTCTCCCCCTTCCCATTCCAGGTCCATATCCCATTGTGGTTTGTCTTTAACACCTATTAATGTTGCTGTTAGATATCGGAAGCTGCCCTTCAATCTTGTGATCCGCTGCTGGATTAAGGTGATATATGGTTCCAGCCCGATTGCCGCATTGTTATCGAAGAAACGATCGTTTACCCGGCATAAATCCATTATCTGTACCTGTCCATTGGCGATCACCTGTGCAGCAGCGGATAAATCTTTGGGGAGTCCAAGATTGTCAGCTAAATCATTTGCAGAGCCCAGAGGCAGCATACCAAACACGATCGAACCATCATTGTCATTGGCTTTCGCGATACCATTTACAATTTCACTATATGTCCCATCACCCCCTGCAGCGATGATTGGATTGAATCCCTGCTGCACAGCCTGTTCAGCCAGCAAGATCCCATGCCCGGGACCATTCGTCACTTCAAGATCAAAATCTACCCCAACTTCACGAAGGGCGGATTCGGCTTCGTTTCTCCGTTCTTTTGCCTGCCAGCGTCCTGCATACGGATTAAGGATCACTTTTGCGGTCATCGCTTCACTCCAATCATGCTCAATTACTCATTTATGCTTCAGATGCCAACTGGCCGCAACCAGCCTGGATATCAATTCCCCTTCTTACTCGAATTGTGCAGGAGATTCCCTTTCGTTCCAATTCACCTTTGAATATTCGGGCACGTTGGATCGTTGTCGCTTTTCCAGCGTACCCGTTTGTTGGATTCAGGGGAATAATGTTGACGTGACAAATCAGTCCATGTAAAAGTTCCGCGAGTTTATTTGCTTGTTCTTCTGTATCATTCACACCCAGGATTAATGCCCATTCAAATGTGATTCGCCTATGTGTTTTGTTGACATATTCCCTGCAGGCATCCATTAAGTCTTGCAGCGGATATCTTTTGTTTATTGGCAGGATTGAATTTCGTAATTCATCTTCCGCAGCATGCAAAGAGATGGCGAGATTTATCTGCCGGCGTTCTTTGGCAAAGCGCAGTATTTGGGGGATTAACCCGACTGTCGATACCGTAAATCGGCGAGCTCCCATGTTCAATCCCCTGGGGTGATTCAAGCGATCGAGAGCAGCCATTGTATTATCATAATTATGGAACGGTTCGCCCATACCCATCACGACAACATTGGTCAGGCTTTCATCGTTCTCTCTTAGGATTCGCTCAAATAATATAACCTGTTCAATAATCTCACCACTGGTCAGGTGTCGACCGAATCCCATTTGACCTGTGGCACAAAAAACACATCCCAGGGCACATCCTGATTGCGTAGATATGCATAATGTGCGACGTTTCTCATAACGCATCAACACTGTTTCAATCGCCAGTTTGTCTGGAAGACGAAACAGTGTCTTTTCTGTTTGGCCATTCGCGGAAATCAGGGTGCTTTCGGTTAAAAGATTACTGTAATTAAAGTAGTTCTTTAACTTAATCCTCAAGCTTTTTGGGATATTTGAGATCTCATCTGGATTAACTTTCAGCTCCTGGTACATACCACGCCATACCTGATCGATCCGGTATCCAGGTTCTCCCCAGCTGACCAAAAGATTTTCTAAATCCGTCAAATCGTAATCGAAAAAATTAGGTTTGTCAGTGATCATCTCAAGTCGTCGATCAATTGAGTAAGATTGGGAGCAATAAAAGTCGGTTGATAATTGAATGATTTTGCTGTCGATTCATTTGATACACCAGTAAGAACCAGCGCGGTTTGACACCCCGCTTCGATCCCAGCAATAATGTCAGTCGGCATCTGATCACCGACGACTAGAGTATTTTCCGGTTCGATCTGTAGACCATCTAAAGCAATCTGGTACATGGTAGGTGATGGTTTTCCCATGATGATTGGCTTTTTACCAGTTGCAGCTTCCAATGCGGCTAAAACCGCACCTGTACCCGGTACATATCCCTGCGGTGTGGGGAGAGATGGGTCAGGGTTTGTCCCAAGAAATGTGACTCCGGCGCGAATAAATGTTGAAGCCTGTTTGAGCTTTTGATATGTTAATTCTCGATCGAGGCTGCCGATAACAGCTAATGGTTTATCAATAGAATGCCAGAAACCATATTCTTCAAGCGCATCGAATAAACCTTCTTCACCGAGGATGTACACTGGACCGCCGGATGGAAATCTCTCCTTAAGATAATAAGCTGTTGCCAAGCCTGAGTTGATTATCTGATCTTTACCGGCTTTAACATCGAATGAAGCTAATTTCTCAACGTATTGTGAGGCTGAACGCGTTGCATTATTGGTTACAAAAACTGTTTCCCAGTTGAGCTGATCAATTGTGCTGAATATTGCAGGAAGATCGCCGATGGGTTCCGTGTCGCGCCACAAGACACCATCCATATCCAGAATTAGCGCTTTTATTAAGTGTCCACTGGTCATATCGTGTCGCTCGTTCAATTGTAATCTCTCTAGTATTGTAGTTGATAAAAACAAAAGCCGGATGGTGATCTAAACCATCCGGTCTTCATTCTTATCTGACTGGCTCAGAAGAATTAATCTTCTTCATCTTCCTTGGATTGAGCCTCGAGCACTTCATCCACCAAGCCATAATCAACAGCTGCCTTTGCATCCATCCAGAAATCCCTTTCTGTATCTCTTTCGATCACTTCCTCTGATTGGCCAGTGTGCTTCATGAGTATCTGATTTAATTTTGTACGTAAGCGAAGGAACTCCTTCGCTTGAATCTCGATATCGGTCACCTGACCTTGAGCACCACCTAATGGTTGGTGCAGGTGAATAGTCGCATGCGGTAATGCATAACGCTGACCTTTAGCCCCAGCAGCGAGCAGAACCGTACCGAAGGAGGCCGTGACGCCAACTGCAACCGTACTGATCGGATTGGAGATCATTTGCATCGCATCATAAATCGCCAATCCAGCATACACCTGCCCACCGGGTGAATTGATGTACATATTAATCGGCGCATCCCGATCTTCTTGATTCAAGTAAAGCAGCTGGGCAACAGTTGTGTTTGCTACCTGATCAGTAAGGGGAGTTCCCAGAAATATTAACCGGTTACGCAGTAATAAAGAAAAGATATCGAATGCGCGTTCTCCACGTCCCGTTGTTTCAATTACCATTGGGATCAGAGAATTGATGTCCGAAATGTTCATTGATTTTTTTCCTTCCAAGAAGTAATTTGATATCTGAGGTATGTAAGGATTACGATAGTAAACCATCTCCCCGATTTTATCGGAAATCCAGGATGAATTCTATAAGAATCTTGATAGAATTCTTCTCTCATCTTAACCTTCTGGTTTACTCCCAGGTATCAAATTACTCTGCAGTGTCCTGCTCGGTCTTAACTTCTTCCTCATCAGCGCTCAGCTGTTCATCTTCACTTTTTTCATCATCCACTTCAGACTCATGATCAGCCACTAATTCATCATGTTCTACAGTCTGCTCTTCTGCCTGCACATCTTCAGCGCGGGCTCCAGCTTCCTCTGTTACGGTTTCGTCTGTTCCGTTCTCATCTTCATCTGCCGAGGGAGTTTCCTTTTCTAGATCTCCCTTAGCGACAGTTCGCACATATTCGATTGTGCGCGTCATCCGCATTTCAGCGTAAATATTACCCGCTAAATTCATCAGTGCATTTGGAGTGTCAAACTTCTTGCGGTCGGAATCCGGCATATGGCGAGTGATCGAATCTAGTGTCCGTTTGGTCTCTTCTTGGAGATCTTCCTCGCTGATTTCTATCTCTTCTTTGCGAGCGATTTCCAACAGAACTAAGGAACGATTAACCCGAGTTTCTGCTACCGGTGTGGTCTCATCTCGTAACCCTTGCTCATCCATATCGCGGGTTTTAAGATAGATATCCATATCAAGGCCCTGATTTGCCAGGCGACTTTCAAGCTGCTGGATAACATTGCTTAATTCATTTTCCAACATTTGGGGTGGATATTTTATGGTTGACCCCTCTATTATTGCATCAAGAACTTGATCATCATACTCTGAGTTGTACGTCTCATCAGAACGTTGTTCCAGGCTTTCACGAATATCCTCTTGCATGGCTTCTAAGTTATCGTAATCACCAAGTGACTGTGCAAATTCATCGTTCAGTTCGGGAAGTATCCTGGCTTTAATATCCTCTACCTTGATCGAGAATTCGGCCGTCACATCCTGTAAAGTCTCGAATTGTGAATCTTTGGGGTAAGTATAGATTAAAGTCTTATCTTCACCAGACGCCATCCCCACCAATTCCCTCGAAAAACCATCGAAAGGCCACTCCGTGGAGGTGTCCGCCTCTTCATCGGGGATAATAACTGATGTTGATCGCTCCTCGATCAGGTTTCCATCCTCACTCTCACCATCT
>JAUWLJ010000194.1 GCA_030613705.1 Chloroflexota bacterium | reverse complement strand
CTAGAACAGGATCAGCGCGAGTCGATCATTGAAAGTGGTGATATTTTGGGGATGTTCCGCCGGGCAATTCAAAACAGGCTGAACGAATTAAGCCAATCTCTGCGCGGTCGGATCAATCTGCGTGGTGGTCAGCGCTGGTTGGCGGCGGCAAAAATCCGGCGAATATATGCTCGTTTGATGGAGCTGGCCAGCAAACTGGGAGAACCTCGTCCTCCGGCATACACACCACTAGAATTTCTACCTATCCTGGAGAATCTGATTCCCGATGGGAAAGAAGATATCCAGACGATCACCGATGCTTATTTGCGGGTTCGTTATGGAGAGCTGCCCGAGACCAATCAAGAGATCAATCGGGTCGAAGAAGCCTGGGAACAGGTGAATGCCTTGGGGAAAGAGAAATATTCTGAGATGTCCAAAGCACGGCGCAGCTCCAAATCGAAAGCAGGTTGAACTATTGGTGGGTATGGTTCCATACGAACTTGATCTCACAAATCCGGGGGAGCATATTCATTTGGAAGCGATCCGATTTACTTTAGTTAATCAACAATACTCGCTTCAATGGAATCCGTTGAAACGAGTATTAGGATAGATTTCTTTCTGCTGAGCGTTAAGAGTGAGATGGTTCGCTACAAGTCAGAAGAACCATATTCCTTGATGATCCGGGCGATATGCTCGGCGCCTTTCAAGTACAAATCGATGCGCATATTCTCATTTGGGGCATGGGCTTGCGAGCCTGGATAGCCGACACCTGCGGTTGCGACCGGCAGATTGAGCGTATGGATAAAGGGGTAACTTGGCCCCGAACCGCCGATCATCGGGGTGATCTGCATCGGTTGTTCGTAAACAGGTTCCGCAGTCTGTATGACCAATGCCACAAAGGGATCGTCTGGATCGGTGCGGGCAGGTGGCTCGCCACCAAGATAAGTGATCTCGATATCCTCAAACCCACCCTCATCCAGGAAATTACGCAGGCTGATTAATACATTCTCCGGTCTTTGGTTGGGGACCAAACGGAAGTCGACTTTGGCAGAAGCAAAGGCAGGGAGAACCGTTTTTCCACCTTCTCCCTGGTAGCCTGATGTAAAACCACATATGGTGCAGGTCGGTTCGAACACTTCCGCCAGGCGCAGATCAACTCCCCCGGTTAATCCCTTCAAGAAGTAATCGACGCCATAACGCTCTTTAAGCTCATCCGATACCTCCGGCATAGCTTCCATCAGCTCCCGGTCACGCTCGCTGGGAGGCACCACATCATCGTAATGTCCTGGTAAGCGGATGTGCTCATCGGTCCCTTTTATCGATCGCAGCGCCCAAATCAAGCGCCAGGCAGCATTGGGAAAGATCGATCCACCCAACCCCGAGTGAGCGTCGATTTTGGCTGTCCTCACCGATAGCTCAACATAGCAGATACCACGCATACCCAGGTACTGGATGGGGACATCCCGGTGATCGACACCCCCAAACTCCCAAATGCATACATCAGCTGCCAATTTGTCCTGGTGAACCTCGATGAATTCATGCAGGTGTACGCTGCTGGTCTCTTCTTCCCCTTCAATAACGAACTTGATCGTGCAGGGCAGCTCACCATCACTCTCGATAATGGCATCGATTGCGTGCAGCCGGCTGATAATATGACCCTTATCGTCGCTTACTCCGCGTGCGTACATTTTCCCATCGCGGATGACTGGTTCGAACGGTGGAGAATCCCATTCCTCCAGTGGTTCCGGAGGCTGGACATCGTAATGGTTATAAAACAAGAGGGTCTTGTCGTGTTTACCTTTCCTTTCTGCATAAACAACCGGAGAGCCTTCAGTGGGCATAATTTCCACTGAAAAACCACGCTGTTTAAGCATACCGGCGACAAGTTCTGCGCACTCCTGCATACCCAAGTTTTGAGCAGCAATGCTGGGTTGAGCACAAAGCCGGGAAAGTTCAGCCAGGCTGTCGTCCAGATGTGATTCGAGATAATTCTTGATTTGCGTATAGTCGGTCATGGGTAGCCACTCCTCTTAAAATAGAAAATCCAGAGATCTTGCTCCAGCAAAAGCGAAAATCGCCATTTTAATCGTCTCTCCAATCCAGCACCAGATAAAGAATCGCACCACATGCATTTTCAAGGAACCGGCTGCGACACCGGCCAGATCGAAGAAAGGATTGGGGATCGCTGCCAGGACCAAAATGGTCAGCGAACCATTCCTTTTCATCCAGGATGTCAGGCGCTCGTAAATTTCAACCCTTTCAACCACAGCCTGACCGCTGAAGCCAGCCAGATAGCCGGTAAGCTCGCCGAGGGCCGCGCCTGTACCGGCTGCAATGGCGACACCGAACGGGTTAAATACACTCCCCATAGTGAAAACCACTGCCACGCCAGGTGCGGGAAGTAAAACGGTTGCATAAGCTAGAAATGAGATTACGAAGATGCCCGGGTACCCGTAGATCGCCAGCTGCTCTGCTTGGTCCCGGATGGTGAAGACAAAAACACTCAACGCGATGACCACAAACAAAGCCAGTATCCTGGCTAAAGTCAGACGTTTTTCAGGGGAAAGTAAAGAGCTCAGAAAGCTGACAAATCGCTTGATAACGCGCTGCAAACCAATTGTTGACTCCGGTCTGGTTTTGGAAACCATGCTTGTTATTCCTGTTCGCTGCGCAGTAAATCACGCAAGCGTGCCACAACCATGTCCATGGCGACAGTATTCAGTCCTCCTTCTGGGATGATAACATCCGCGGAGCGTTTAGAGGGATCGACAAATTCCAGGTGCATTGGACGCACAGTGTTAAGGTATTGTTGAATGACCGAATCGGTGGTGCGACCGCGCTCAGCGATATCGCGCTGAAGCCGGCGTATGAATCGGATATCGGGGTCTGTATCGACAAAAATCTTGACATCAAATTCGTCACGCAATGCCTGCTCTACGAAGATCAGGATGCCCTCCACAATGATTACTGATTGTGGTTGGACAGTGAGAGAGCGCGGGGTGCGGGTATGTGTTTTAAAATCATAAACGGGGAGATCGATCGATTTCCATACCTTGAGTTGTTTGATGTGTTCAATGAGCAAATCGGTATCCAGGGAATCAGGGTGATCGAAATTGATCATATCCCGCTGGGTGACGGGCAAATCTTTGAGGTCCTTGTAATAAGCATCATGAGGCAAATAGGCGATATGTTGGGTGCCTACCCGGCCCAGGATGACATTGGCGATGGTGGTCTTACCCGATCCTGTTCCACCTGCGATTCCAATCACGAGCGGAGTTATGCGCTTTGTCATGAATGAATTATACCGGATGCATGCTTGATAGATAAGTAATTTCCATCAAACTCCGCTTGACTTGAGATTTAAGTGAGTGTAGACTGGGTTGATGTGTATACTGAATTGTCCCATAAAGGAGAGCAATGATGCAAAAGTGGGAGTATTGCACATTAGGTCCGATTGAATTTTCTTCAGCGAGCTGGAAATGGCTTCCCAATGAACCAACCAGGATTGTTTTTACCAGGAAAGGTATGACTGAAGAAGTTTTCAAGATCGATGATACGAGTTCATTAAAGGATGTGCAGAATGATGTGGCAAAAGTACTCGCCAGGCTCGGAGATGAAGGCTGGGAAATGGTAGGTTGTGGAGCTGTCTTTGCTTCCGGTCATTTTTTATATTTTAAACGCCCAATCGACTAATTTTTGTGTAGCATAACAAGTTCAATTACTGAACCTGGCTGAAAGCTGCTTTTGTTAAGACGCGCTCGATACCTTGTTCACCCCTTCATGAAGCGCACAAAAATTGACGCAATAATAAAACACCCCCAGGGGGGTTAGGTAATTGTGATTACCGTATAATAAAGAGCCACCGAAGGGAATCGAACCCTTGACCCGTCGCTTACGAAGCGACTGCTCTGCCATCTGAGCTACGGTGGCGGTTTATCTGGTCAGGCTAATGTCCCCAGGTGGTCAAGATTGGACAAGCGTCTGCTCAGGATTATACCAAAAAACAGCCATACTTGGACGTAGCGTGGGGCTTATTCCTGGAAGTAAAAACAGACAAGGGCAAGCTGACCGAGGCAGAGAAGAAGGTCTTGGAAGGATAGCGCGATCACTATGCGATAGTGAGAAAGTCGGAAGATACCTTGATGGCGATTAGAGTGATGGATGATGAATTAACGAGATATTAAAAAAGAGCACCCTGGCTGTGCCACTATCACTGCCAGGGCTATGGTCCACCACCTAAAAGGCAGGACCGATAGTACCATTATAACATGGAGTCTAATATTGGGCGCAAGGAAATGAGTTCGCTTTGAGAATTGCAATGCTGTCATACCATACCTGCCCATTGGCAACACTGGGTGGTAAAGACACGGGGGGAATGAATGTCTATGTGCGCGATCTGACGCGCAAATTGGGTGCCTTGGGAGTGCACGTAGATGTGTTTACTCGTTCTCAGGATGAACATGTGCCGCATGTTTTGCATGACCTGGGGTATGGTAACCGGGTTGTGCATATCAAAGCTGGCTGTGAAGTGCCTCTACCTAAACAGGAGCTGCTCTCGTATATCCCTGAATTCTTCACCGGGATTGAGCAATTTACCAGTGTCAAGAGTTTAGAGTACGATCTCATTCACAGTCATTACTGGATGTCCGGATTGGCAGCCATGAAGCTCAAGCAGTTATGGCGGGTGCCATTTATCCACATGTTTCACACCCTGGGGGTAATGAAACAGCGGGTTGCCCGTCCGCAGGAAGAGGTGGAGGGGGATTACCGGCTAACTGGGGAGAAAAAGATATTACAGGAAGCAGATCGAATTATCGCAGCAACACCGGCTGAAATGGCTCAAATTCAGTGGCTATACCAAGCTGATATCCAGAAAATTAACATCATCCCTCCAGGTGTTGATCTAAGTCGCTTTTACCCGATTCCTGAAGATGAAGCCAAAGAAGTGATCGGTATCCCACCCTGTGACCAGGTTCTATTGTATGTTGGTCGAATTGAGCCACTGAAAGGTATCGACACCCTGATCGAAGCTATCGCTTTTATGCGTCGCAATGGGGGGTCCAAGGAGCTTTCATTCTGCCTGGAAGTCATGGGTGGAGAGCCAGACTTGATGATTGTGAATGGGAGCCATGACATGGCGCGTCTGAAAGAACTCTGTAATGCTCATGAACTTGATGATTTAGTCACTTTTTT
>JAUWLJ010000255.1 GCA_030613705.1 Chloroflexota bacterium | reverse complement strand
AGAACGCTTTAAAGAGATCAACGAAGCCTATGCAGTTTTATCCGATGCCGAGAGAAGAGCCGCATACGACCGTTTTGGTCATGCAGGTGTTCAAGGCGCGGGAGGTGTCCCCGCCTTCACAGTAGACTTCTCGGATTTTGCTGATATTTTTGGCGAGTTCTTTGGATTTGGTCGGACATCAAGTCGGGCCCGGAATGTCCCCCGGCGCGGCGCAGATCTCCAGTACCGCATGGATCTCAACTTTGAAGAAGCGGTTTTTGGCGTTGAAAAGGAGATTGAGATCACCCGTGATGAGATCTGCAGTCATTGCAAAGGCAGCCGTGCGGAACCAGGCACCTCTCCAGTCCGATGCAGCACCTGTGACGGTCGCGGCGAAGTTCGCCAGGCTCGCCAAACCATTTTAGGCTCAATGGTCCAGGTGACCACCTGCCCGACATGTAATGGCAGCGGAGAGACGATTGACACACCCTGCAAGACCTGCGGCGGGCAAGGCTTGGAGCGCCGCACACGTAAGAAAGTTGTCACCATCCCTGCCGGTGTGGATAATGGAAACCAGATTCGTCTGGCCGGAGAAGTACAACCTGGTACCAACGGTGGGCCAAATGGAAATTTGTACATTTTAATCAACGTCAAGTCTCATCGTTATTTCCGCCGCCGTGAGAGAGATATCCTCTTGGACTTAGAGATCAATGTCTCACAAGCGACTTTAGGAGCGGATGTGCCCGTACCAACCGTGGATGGTGAGGCAGTGCTGAAAATTCCAGGCGGCACTCAACCCGGGAAAGTATTGCGCATGCGTGGTAAAGGTGTGCCTCATCTGCGAGGCAATGGACGCGGAGACCAATTGGTGATGGTGAATGTGACCATCCCCAAACACTTGTCCGGGGAACAGCGCCAGATTTTCGAAGAACTGGCAAAAAGCCTGGGCAGTGAGGTGAGGCCGCAGGAACGAGGTTTTCTGGATTGGTTGAAAGAAACCATTAGTGGCTAGTACGATCAGCAAAGATGGGCGTAGCGGATAGCAGGCTGCGCCCTTTTCATATTAATTATGGACACAGAAACCTGGATTGAAGCAAGTCTGGTGGTGGATGGCGAGATGGCAGAGGCGGTCTCCGAGGTGCTGGCACGCTTTGTTTCTGGTGGGGTGGTGATCGAGAGCACACAAATAACCGATGATGTCGAAGGTGAGGGCACTGTCGTTGGTCCTCTACGAGTTTGTGGATATCTTCCAGTCGATGATCTCTTAGAAGAGAAAAGGCAAAAATTACTGGTGGCTTTATGGCACCTCAGTCAGATTCGCCCCCTACCAGAATTAGAATTTAAGCCGGTTGCCGAGCTGGATTGGTCAGAGCTCTGGAAGCAGCACTTTCACCCGGTTCCCATTGGCAAGCGATTGTTAATCATACCAACCTGGATGGATTTTGCAGCTGGGGAGCGCACTGTGGTGAAGATCGATCCGGGGATGGCATTCGGCACGGGAACACATCCCACAACACAGCTCTGTCTGGGAATATTGGAAGACCTGCTTGACCCGCTTTTGATTGGAGCACTGGCTGAAGGAAAATCCCAGCATACGATGATTGATCTAGGTTGTGGATCCGGCATACTGGGTATCGCAGCTGTGAAGCTCGGGGTGAGCCATGCCCTGGGAGTGGATTTGGATTCGGACGCGGTTGAGGCCGCCCGTCAAAATAGTGTCGTTAACGAAGTGGGTAATCGCCTTGATTTTTTTGTTGGTTCGTTGGCAGAGATAAAGGCAGGATCATTCCCGATCAAGCGTGCACCCTTGGTGGTGGCTAACATACTCGCACCAGTTATTGTGCGTCTGCTGGCGGCAGGATTGAACGACATCGTTGCAAATCATGGGAAATTGATCCTGTCTGGCATCTTGGAGCAGCAAGCGGTCGATGTTGAAACTGCTGTCCAGGCCAGCGGGATGCACCTCAAGGATAAACGTCAGGATGGGGATTGGTTGGCTCTATTAGTTGAGCAGCCGGGTTGACTGTAAGATCTGGAAATTCAGGGATCAACTCGGACGTGTGAGCCAGCGTTCTAGTCCGGCAGGGGGGGTATGATTCAGCAACGCTTCCAACAAAGAATTAGGATCATCGCAGGAGGTGAACAGGCCACGGTGTTCATGGTATATGAAACCTTCTGAACTAGCCTTTTCTACCAGTTCTAATAGTGGATCAAAGTAGCGGCGAACATTGAGCAGACCCACGGGTTTTTGGTGCAAGCCGATTTGTGCCCATGTCAGGATCTCGAAAAGCTCTTCCAATGTGCCGTAACCCCCTGGCAGTGCAATGAAAGCATCTGCCAGCTCTGCCAAACGCGCTTTTCGCTGGTGCATATTTTCAACGATTTCAAGACGAGTTAACCCATTGTGTGCCAGAGTTGGCGTGTTGAAGATTTCTGGCAGGACACCGATCACTTCCCCGCCACTCTCAAGAGCACCATTAGCAATAGCGCCCATCAATCCTGTGACCCCAGCGCCATATACCAGCTGCAATCCCCGAGCGGCAATAACGGCACCCATTTCATAAGCCGCGTTTAAATAAGCTGAATTTGCCTTATCAGAAGAACCACAGTAAACGCAAACTGATCGCATTTGTTTGACGATTTTTTCTCCTAAGGGAATGTGTTCGCAATTATAGCACTCTGAAGACAGTGTATAATGCGCTACGCTTGGTCGAAATTGAGCTAAGTTATGTCAATAGTTGGTCTCCAGCAGGTCTGCAAGAAATTCGGGCCAGTATTTGCAGTTGATAAAGCCTCCTTCGAGGTCAATGGAGGGGAGTTATTTGGATTGCTAGGCCCCAATGGTGTTGGTAAGACAACCTTCATCCGGCTAGTGTTGGACGACTTCCAGGTGAAGCGTTTTGAGATCTCAATGCCAACTTTGGATGAAATCTTTATCCAGGTTGTCTGGGAGCTAACAAAGAGCCAATGAGTAAGATTTGGCATGTTATGACTTTCGAGTACGCGCGGCATGTGTTTCGCAAACGATTCTTGTTTGGATTGTTCAGCTTGCCAGTTTTCATCGGGGTTATGGCACTTGTCATTTTTATAATGCTTCGATCCGAGCTCAATATCGAACCGATTGGTTACGTGGATCAATCAGGGTTGCTTCCCAGCTCGGAATCCTTGGCAGATGGAGAGAATCAAACCAGCTCAGTACAATTAATCGCTTTTGACACAGAAGAAGGCGCGCAAGAGGCCTTACAATCCGATCAGATCCAGGCGTATTATGTGCTCGATGCAGATTACATGGAAACCAGACAGGCCAAGTTAGTCGCCTTAGATGACCCAAGTGGATTGGCAACCAGGCAGTTCGGGCAATTTGTGAGAGTAAACCTGCTGGCGAATTTCCCCCCGGAAGTCGTTCAGCGCTTAACACAAGGCAACCAGCTGGTTGTGCGGTCCATCGATGGTACTCGTCAGTTTGTTGAGGGAGATTGGTTGAGTTTTGTATTGCCGTTCTCAGTTAGTTTCATCTTTCTCGTGGCTGTCTTCGCAACTTCCGGTTATTTACTGCAGGCTGTTGTCGAAGAGAAAGAGAATCGGACTATGGAATTATTGGTCACGTCCATCTCACCTAATAAGCTGATGGCGGGAAAGATTGCGGGCATTATTGGCGTCGGTTGGACTCAGCTGATCATCTGGTTTGGGATGGTCCTGCTCCTGGTTCTCATCGGCAGCTTTTTTATTGATCTGCCACGTTGGATATCGATTTCGATTGAGTATCTTGTCCTGGCGGTTGGTTTATTTGTGCCAGCCTTCGTCATGCTGGCAGCATTAATGGTCGCAGTCGGCGCGACCTTGACTGATGCACAAGAGGCTCAGCAAGTTACCAGCATTTTCACATTACCGCTGTTTATCCCATTTTGGTTTGCTTTAACATTGATCAATCACCCTAATGGACCGGTGGCAATCGGCCTTAGTTTCTTCCCGTTTACTGCCCCGATCACTCTCGCCATCCGAGCCGGTTTTACCTCGATTCCAATCTGGCAAATTGTGCTCAGCCTGGGAATACTGGTCATCTCTGCCGCGTTTGCGGTCTGGTT
>JAUWLJ010000043.1 GCA_030613705.1 Chloroflexota bacterium | reverse complement strand
ATACCTTTGCGAGTTCTACAGCTTCATTGATAGCGACTTTTATTGGAATATTTTCGCTGACAGCAAACTCCCACAAAGCAATGCGCAATATATTACGATCGACAGTCGCCACCTGATCGAGCGGCCACTCAGGGGCATGTTCGGCAATGAATTGATCAAGCTGCTTAACGATCGGCCATACACCCAAGGTGATTTGACTGACAAACTCTGCCATGTTTTCATTGAGGTCATTATCTGATAACCGGTAATTGATCACCAATAGGGGAGGGTGACCAACCATATCAATTTCGTAAAGTGCCTGCAGGGCAACTGCGCGTGCCCTGGTACGAGCTTTCATAAATTCTCAGAGGTCATAGTCGTCTCTGGGTAATCAATATCTTCGACATGGACATTAATCACTCCTACTTGCATGCCAATCATATCAGTGATTGCACGGGCGACCGCAGTTTGAATATTCCGGCCAACTTCACGTATGTTGACGTCTGCATCCAGAACTACGTAGATATCAGTGTAGACGATATCATCCTCGACCTCAACATGCAAGCCATCTTCCTCCTGACGGTGCAGTAACATGGTCCTGAAGCGTCGGGAAGGCACCTGACTCATTCGACTGACTCCTGGAACATCCAGTGTAGTCAGCCTGGAAATGGTCAATATGACATCGATCGATATGGTTGTTTTCCCGGGTGTTACAGAAGTATCAGTCATATTCCTCCGGAAACTACATCATAGTCATTCCGCCATCAATACCAATTACCTGTCCAGTGATGTAGGAAGCCTGTTCAGATGCCAGGAAAGCGACCGCATCTGCAATTTCCTGAGTTTCCCCTTTACGCTCCAAGGGAATTATTGAGAGAATTGCTTCCCTGGCTTCATCTGGTACGCCAGCCCAAATATCAGTTTCTACATAACCAGCTGCGATGGCGTTTACGGTTATTTTACGCGACCCAACTTCACGTGCAAGTGCTTTTGTGAATCCAATTTGACCAGCCTTCGATGCAGAATAATTGGTTTGTCCCGGATTTCCCATCTGACCGGCAACAGAAGTGATGTTGATGATGCGACCAAAGCGTTTACGCATCATGTACCGTACAGCTGGTTTTGAGCAATTGAAAGTACTTTTCAGGTTAGTTGCCTGGACGACATCCCAATCCTCTTCGGTCATCATCATGATCAATTTATCTCTTGTAATTCCAGCATTGTTCACCAGGATGTCGAGACCCTCAAAAGTGTCAATCGCGAATTTAATCAAGCCATGGGCTTCCTTGAAATCAGATACATCGGCTTGAAAGGCCTGAGCCTGTCCCCCAGCAGATCGAATTTCCGAGACAACTTCGTCTGCTGCGGCAGCTGATTTATGATAATTAACAACAACTGCTGCGCCTCTCAGAGATAATTCCTTGGCGATTGTGCGACCGATGCCGCGCGATGAGCCAGTCACGATGGCAACTCTACCTTCAAGCGAGATTCTTGAGGGGAGGGACATAAACAACTCCTGATTGCAATGTTGGGACAATTATACCGTAATCAATTAGCCTTATCAGTGAGGATATTTTGCTAATAAGGTATGGTGTTGGATTCACTCGATGGTCGATAGAATCTCAAGGTCTTCCGGATTTCTGATTGAATATCCCCTAGCTTTACGGTCAATACGTTTAAGTAAACCGACTAACACAGAGTTATTCCCTATTTCAATAAAGGTTGAGACGCCTTTGGAGAGTAATAACTGGATGGTCTCTGTCCAACGAACTCTAGAATTCAATTGAGCCTGCAAATCTATTCGAATATCCTCAACTTTCAGCAGGGGTAGGGCGCTTACATTGCCGATTATTGGGATAGTTGGGTCTGTGAACTGCACTGAATCAACTGCCTGGTTGAAGCTATCCTGTGCGTGAATCATCAATGGCGAATGAGCGGCAATGCTTACTGCAAGGCGAACGGCACGACGGGCACCAGCATCCTTGGAGGACTGCATGGCACGCTCCAAAGCTGCAGAGGCGCCGGAGATCACTACCTGACCTGGGCAATTATCGTTTGCAATTTGAACGATCTCGGTATCTTTACTGGCAGCTGAACAAATCTTTTCAAGTGTATCAATATCTAGGCCAAGTATGGCAGCCATACCGCCAGGAGATTTTTCACCAGCTTGCTTCATCAGCTCGCCACGTTTGCGAACAAGAAGCAAACCCTCTTCGAAATTCAATGACCCAACAGAGACCAGGGCGCTCAATTCTCCCATAGAGTGGCCAGCAACGAATGCAGGATGTAAACCAGGGTATTTTTCTTGAATCACACGCAACACCGCGATAGAGTGTACAAAAAGCGCTGGTTGAGTGTTTATAGTGTCATTGAGCTGCTCATCCGGACCAGACCAGGATATCGTGGAAAGCGAATAACCCAGGAGGCTGTCGGCGTCCATGGAAGTCTGGTTTGCGAGCGGGTATACAGCGGCCAACTGCTGGCCCATGCCAACTGATTGCGATCCCTGTCCCGGGAACAAAAATGCGATATGATCTAGGTTTGAAGACATTCTAAGTGGAGGATAGACATACGGGCCGTGAACTTCACGGCCCGTTGGGATGGATTAATCTTGCTCGACCTCTATTATTTCGCGACCTTGATAATACCCACAGTTGGCGCATACGTGATGGGGAAGACGAGATTCTCCACAATTGGAGCACTGGACAAGATTTCTTGCCTTCAGTGCATGATGAGCCCGACGGCGATTTCTACGCCCGGAAGAAAGCTTCTTTTTTGGTAGGGGTGTCATTGACAAACTCTCCTAATATTCCATAAACTCATGACAACGCCTGCCCTTGGGGCAGGCAGGAAAGATTATACGTGGCTGGAGGATAGATGTCAAGTCTAATTTGCGCCGACCTGGCTGCGCAAATACGCTTCGATGAAGTCATCCAGGTCACCATCGAGAACTGCTTGGGTGTTGCCCTTTTCAAAAGCGGTGCGATGATCCTTTACCATCTGGTAGGGATGCAGAACATATGAACGAATCTGGCTGCCCCATTCTGCCTTCTGATATTCGCCTCGCAGCTCAGCGATCTTCTCTTCCTGTTCCTGCTGCTTCTTCTCTAATAACCGGGAACGTAATACTTTCATTGCATTTTGCTTGTTTTGCAGCTGTGATCTTTCATTCTGGCAGCTGACGACAATGCCAGTCGGGAAGTGTGTAATACGGATAGCAGTGGCATTCTTTTGGACGTTTTGACCCCCTGCACCCGATGAACGGAAGACATCGATCCGCAGGTCATCTGCGTTAATCTCAATTCGGGAATCTTCCTCGACTTGTGGGAGAATCTCCACCATGGCGAAAGAGGTATGCCGGCGATGAGCTGCATCAAACGGCGAAAGCCGGACAAGACGGTGAACACCTTTTTCGGAACGAAGATACCCGTAGGCATAACGGCCTTCAATTGAAATGGTCACACTTTTTATCCCAGCTTCCTCGCCGAATGTCAGATCGAGGATATCGGTCTTATAACCTTTATGTTCAGTCCATCTAAGATACATCCTTTGAAGCATTTCAGCCCAATCTTGGGAATCAGTCCCACCGGCACCCGCGTGAATGGCAAGCAAGGCATCGCCGCGATCATAAGGACCGGATAACTTCGCTTCAAACTCGCGTTTTGATACTTCGGCCTCGATCTTTAGAGTCTCGCGATCAAGATCGGAGAAAATGCTCTCATCTTCAAGCTGAGCTAATTCAAGGGTGTCCGTAATGGTTTGCCGCAGCGTCTGCCATTCCTCAACCTCTTCTTTGAGGGCCGAGATCTCCTTCATCAAGCGCTGCGCTTTTTCGGAATCTTGCCATAAATCCGGAACTTCTGCTTGTTTCTGCAGATCAGTTAGACTATTTTCTTTAGCAGCTAAGTCAAAGACGCTCCAATAGATTATTTAAGGTTTGCTCAACTGCGATTAAGCGATCGATTAATTCTTGCATTACGATTACTCCTCTTGCGCTAAAATTCCATCAATAAAGAGGTCGGGGTCAAAGGGCTGAAGATCTTCAGATGATTCACCTAAACCGGCGAAGATTATTGGCAATCCGAGTTCTTGTTGAATTGCGAAGGCCATCCCTCCTTTGGCAGAAGAATCTAGCTTCGCAAGGATGATTCCAGTGACATTGACCGCGTCTTTGAATGCGTGTGCTTGCTGTAAAGCATTTTGACCAGTAGTAGCGTCCATCACCAACCAGACAGCGTGGGGTGCTCCAGACAAGGCTTTACCGGTTACCCGGTGCACTTTTTTCAATTCTTCCATGAGATTAAATCTGGTGTGAAGGCGACCAGCTGTGTCAATAAATGCTAAATCATACTGGCGTGCGACCGCTGCCTGAACGGTGTCGTATGCAACAGCGCCGGGATCTCCATTTTGCTGTCCGGCGATGACAGGTATATCCAACCTGTCTCCCCAGATCTGCAGCTGGTCTACCGCAGCTGCCCGGTAGGTGTCCGCGGCACCGAAAATGACTTGCATTCCTTGATCTAAATAACGTTTGCCTAATTTAGCTATGGTCGTAGTTTTTCCAGAACCATTTACCCCAACGATAAGAATAACTGTCGGAGTGCTGGAGAAATTCAGCAAAGGAGGGTCATCGAGCCTCTGGCGAAGTTCCTCTCGAAGAACCATTTTGAGGTCAGTGGTTTTTGTTATACCTTTTTGGCGCTCACGTTCCCAAAGTACTTCAAGAAGCGATTCACTCGTTTCTATACCAAGATCAGCCTTAATCAGCAACGCTTCTAACTCTTCATATGTGCTATCGGAGATCTCTGAGGCTCCCAACAATGTGGCGATCTGACCAAAAGTCGCTTTGCTGGTTTTTGCCAGCCCAATTCTCCATTTACTAATTCTATTACTCATGGCGGCGTATTATATCATGGTGGATGGGATTGTAATCTATAAAAAACCAATAAATTATAAGGGTTTTACTTGAAATTAAGGGAAGAATTTTTGGAGGATGATGGGCTTATTCACTATTTACCCTAACCAGTAAGATGCTATAATTCTCCCCAATGAGCTCAAAATTAACCCATCTCGACGAATCTGGTCGTGTGCGCATGGTCGACATCGGCGGAAAACCTGACACATCACGCACTGCAATAGCCAAAGGCGAAATTGTAATGCTCAAGGATACTCTTGAGCTGATAATTGCTGGATCCATTGCTAAAGGGGATACACTTGGTGCAGCCCAATTGGCAGGCATTATGGCTGCTAAACGAACTTCTGAACTGATTCCCCTCTGTCATCCATTGCCATTGAACCAAATTACCATCGATTTCGAAATTGATGAAGAACTTCCTGGTATCAAGATCACCGCATCCGCCAAGACTATTGGCAAGACCGGCGTAGAGATGGAAGCACTTACCGCAGTATCGGTTGCAGCTTTGACGATATACGACATGGCAAAATCTGCTGAGAAAACCATGCGCATCCAGAATATCCGCCTGGTCGAAAAGCGGGGAGGGCGCAGCGGCGTGGTGGTCAATGAGTAGTTGTATTGGTGTGATTATATGAGCAATCAGATAACTGTCTTGTTTTTTGCTAATCTTCGAGAGATGATTGGTATGAAAGAAACTTCGATTGATATCCCTGAGGGAACTAACGTGAAAGGTTTTAAATCTCTAATCGGAGATCTCTTTCCAAGTTTAATTCCCCAGTTAGCTACAACATTGGTATCCATTAACAAGGAATATGGTTTTGATGAGGACATCATCCCGCAGGGTGCCGAAGTGGCATTATTTCCTCCAGTTAGCGGCGGGACTGATGGCGACTCTATACGTCCATATTATTTTGGTATTGAAGAGGGAGAGTTAGACCTCAACGAGTTGGTCGAGCGGATCACGACTGCGAGGACGGGTGCGGCATGTGTTTTCACTGGAATGGTGAGAGCAGTTACCCAAAGAGATGATGCGCACGAGACCGAGTATTTGGAATATCAAGCCTACCACGAGATGGCGGTCGAGAAAATAAGCCAGGTGGCAGAGGAGATTTGGGATAGCTGGCCTTCGGTTGAAGGGATAGCGATTGTTCAGCGAATTGGACATCTGAAAGCTGGTACACCAACGGTGGCCATCGCTTGCAGTGCTGGACATCGAGATAGCGGCGTATTTGAGGCCGCGCGCTACGGAATCGACCGCCTGAAGCAGATTGTCCCCATTTGGAAGAAAGAAGTTGGTCCGGATGGCGAGGTGTGGATTGAGGGTGAATATTTACCAAAGGCAGGTGAATAGAGAAACCGGTGTCGAGAATTCAATGCACCACGTGTCAACACGGTCTATCATTTGAAGAAAGTATTTATCGCTGCCACAATTGTGGGGGATATTTCGATTATGTGAATCTCTTCGAATACGATTCAAGCTCAATTGATAGAAGCCAACCTGGGATTTGGCGCTATCAAAGCTCATTTGGACTGCCTGAGGGGGTAGTCCCGGTTAGTTTAGGTGAGGGAAATTCACCACTAGTATGGGATGAGGTCAACGGCAAGCAAGTTGCCTTTAAATTAGATTATCTCAACCCAACTGGCTCGTACAAAGATCGGGGAACAAGCGTGTTAATCAGCTTCCTAAGCTGGCAAGGAGTTGAATCTGCAATTGAGGATTCTTCGGGAAATGCTGGTGCCTCATTTGCTGCATATACATCTCGAGGGGGAATAAAAGGCAAGGTCTTCGTTCCAGCATCAGCTTCAGGACCCAAACGATCCCAAATAGAAGCTTATGGGAGCGATCTGGTAGAGGTCCCTGGACCAAGGTCAAAGGCAGCTGAAGCTGTAGAAAGAGAAGCCAAACAAGGTAATGTTTACGCAAGTCATGTCTACCAGCCTTATGTGCTACCTGGCTACGCCACAGTGGTGTATGAGATGGTCGAACAACTGGGAGGCGCGCCAGGTGCCGTAATTGCCCCGGTCGGTCAGGGCGGCTTTTTATTGGGGATGGCGCGTGGGTTTGAGTCCCTATTGGTTGCTGGTTTAATCTCCCAAATGCCTCAATTGATAGGTGTACAAAGTCGAGCATGTGCACCGCTCTGGACAATTGCGACCTTGGGACCAGATAGCTTGGATCAAGTGATTGAGGGTGAGACAGTAGCTGAAGGAATTCGCATCCGCCACCCGCTCCGTGGTGAACAAGTGTTGGATGCCATTCAAACCAGTCATGGTTATCTGGCAGCTACTGCGGAGAAAGACATCATACCTGCAAGAGATGAATTAGCCAGCCGTGGTTTTTATGTCGAGCCAACATCAGCAGTTGTTTGGCCGGCATTGTTAGAAAGGTTGGATGATTTGAGAGATCCAATTGTCGTCGTTCTGACTGGGTCGGGGTTAAAATATTCATCTTCTTAAAATATCTGGGGCAATAGCATTATTTTTTCGATAAGATTCCTGCAACGGAGGAATTATGCCTGACAAAGTTGTGATCACTGGGATGGGAACAATTAATCCAATTGGATTAACTGTTGGCGAGACCTGGCAGAATGCTATCAATGGAGTCAGCGGAGTTGGACCGATCACATTATTCGATTCGGAAGAATATCTGGTCAACCATGCCTGTGAGGTAAAAGATTTTACCCCGGAAAAATTTATGGATGCTAGGGACGCTCGACGCAGGGATCGATTCCAGCAATATGCATCGGCAGCCTCTCAAGAAGCTATTCAGCAATCTGGATTAGAAGTGCGCGAAGAAGAATCGGGAAGGGTAGGCGTTATAGTTTCTTCAGCGATTGGAGGATTACAAGCCATCGCAGATAATATTCGTGTTCTGATAGATAAAGGACCGAGACGAATTAGCCCGTTTGTGATCCCAATGTTGATGTCGAATGGCGCTGCGGGGTTGATAGCTATCGATAATGGTTTTCGAGGTCCGAGCTTCTCTGTTGCTTCTGCATGTGCATCAGGCGCGGATGGGGTGGGCATAGCTTGGTTGTTAATCAGAGCGGGGATAATTGATGTTGCCATTACAGGAGCAAGTGATGCTACTGTCACTAAAGTGGCACTTGCCGCCTTTGATAGACTGGGGGCATTATCGCGTCGAGCTGGAGATGATCGAAACACACCCCAACCCTTTGATCTGAATCGAGATGGTCTGGTGATGGGGGAAGGATCAGCGATTATAGTTCTGGAACGAGAGAGTCGCGTAATCGATCGTGGTGCTGATATTCTGGCTGAATTAGCTGGATATGGAGGTACGGCGGATGCGTTCCATATTACTGCGCCTTCCGAGGATGGAATCGGTGGATCAAAAGCCATTCAAGCTGCTCTAGAGGCAGCGGAGGCAAACCCGGAGGATATCGGATATATCAGTGCCCATGGAACTGCGACCAAGTTAAATGACTTGTCAGAAACCCGTGCGATAAAAAAAGTATTTGGTGATCTGGCTTATGAAATACCCATTTCGTCAACCAAGTCGATGACAGGCCATATGATGGGGACAACAGGGGCATTAGAAGCAATTTTCTGTGTCCAGGCAATACGCGAAAATATCCTACCGCCGACCATTAATTACGAAACCCCTGACCTTGAGTGCGATTTGGATTTTATTCCGAATACCGCCAGGGAAAAAGATATCACGATGGCAGTTAGTAATGCATTCGGATTTGGTGGACATAATGGCGTATTGGTGGTAAAAGAGTACAGTTGATTGATTTTTAGAGAAAAATCAAGCGTTAGTAACGGAACTGATGGACCGCAAGCTACCCGATTCAGGTGGGGTGGCTACCGTTCCCTGAGTTCCGGGGAGAATTCATAAGTGGAACAAAATCGGGGTGAAATAGGGCAATTAAACCCTCAAGATTATGCTCATAAGTTGGGAATCGAGTTTGCAGATCCTCTGCTTCTTACCCGGGCGCTCACTCACCGTTCTTACCTGAACGAACACCCAGAATCTCTGGAAGATAATGAGCGGTTAGAGTTTTTAGGTGATGCTGTGTTGGATTTTTTGGTGGGAGCTTGGTTGTACAATCGATTTCCAGAGATGCCTGAAGGAAATCTGACAAGGTTGCGATCAGCGCTCGTGAGAACCGAAAACTTAGCCAAATTCGCAGTTTCAATAGATCTGGGAGAGGTAATGCTGCTCGGGTACGGTGAGCGCCAAGGAGGCGGTCGCGAACGACCTGCGTTGTTGTGTGCAACATTCGAAGCTCTTATGGGAGCCATCTATCTCGATAAGGGAATTGATGCAGTAAGAGAGTTTATTGAGCCGATGCTTGAACCAGCTGCCCAGGGCATCTTGCGTGGGAATAAAGATAAGGATCCCAAAAGTACACTCCAGGAATGGGCTCAATCACAAGGCATGGGAACGCCGTATTATAAGACGGTCAGTTCTTACGGTCCTGATCATGCTAAAAGTTTTGTTGTTGACGTGCACATCGGGAATACTGTTCACGGCTCCGGGACTGGGCACAGCAAGCAAGCGGCTGCCAAGATCGCGGCAGAGCAGGCATTAAAATTGCTCAAGATTATCTATTAGCAGGCTATTTACGGATGATTTCTAGGTTAAAATCTTTGGAATTACACGGCTATAAAACATTTGCAAACCGCACTGTGTTTGAGTTTCCTGGTGCGGTAACTGCGATAGTCGGTCCTAATGGATCTGGAAAGTCGAACATCACCGACGCTTTGCGATGGGTATTGGGGGAGCAATCCTATAGTTTGTTGCGGGGAAAAAAAACTGAAGACATGATTTTCTCGGGTTCCGATCGAAGAACTCGGTCCGGGATGGCCACGGCGACAGTGATTCTGGATAATAGTGATAATTGGCTCCCGATAGACTTTACTGAGGTAGCGATTGCACGTCGGGCTTATCGGGATGGGTCGAATGAATATTTGCTTAATGGACAGAAAGTCCGGCTGAAGGATGTATCAGAGTTATTGGCGGAATCTGGTCTAGCAGAGCGGACTTATACCATAATTGGACAAGGACTTGTAGATGCCGCTTTGGCTTTAAGGGCTGAGGATCGACGGCGTTTATTTGAAGAGGCAGCCGGGATCGGCTTGCATCGCTCCAGGAGACAAGAAGCATTACGCCGGTTGGCCAATACACAACGCAATTTGGAGAGAGTTGAAGATATTCTGCTGGAATTGCGCCCGCGTCTGAGGAGTTTGGAGCGCCAAGCTCATCGGGCTAAGGATTATGAGCATGCAGTCTCAGATTTGCGTGCCTTACTTCGGGAATGGTACGGTTATTACTGGCATCGAGCACA
>JAUWLJ010000164.1 GCA_030613705.1 Chloroflexota bacterium | reverse complement strand
ATCAGCAGGTTGCCCGAGATCTGCAACCAGCGAAAACCAGCGATTACCCAACACCTGCAAAAAGACCTCTGTTTTCAGCTCTGAACTGTGACAAATTTAGCGATACTTTCTCTCTCCGCTTACCAGACTGGCAGGAGGCGCTCGAACTGGCGATGGCAACCGGGTAATGTCAGAACGTGATGCACAAAATTTATATGATGCCTATTACTTTGCTTATGGATTTGGTGAACCATTCCAGAAGAGTGAAGTCTGGTTAAATCTGTTTAAGGCATTCGCAGAAAGGATAGATCGAGATATTAATCCAGGCTCGGTTCTTGATGCCGGTTGCGGGATGGGACTTTTGGTGGAGACTCTACGTAATCGAGGAATAGAAGCCTGGGGCTTGGATATCTCATCATCCGCCATCAGCAGCGTTGCACCGGAAATCCAGCAATTTTGCCAGGTTGGTTCCATACTTGAGCCTTTTTCCCAACCGAAATATGATTTGATTGTATGTATCGAGGTCCTCGAGCACTTGGCGCTTGAAGAGGTAGAAATAGCTGTTAAAAACCTTTGCCAGCACGCTGATGATATCTTTTTCTCCGCCTCACCGCTAGAAGATAAACAGAATAGGCGAATAACTGTCCGCCCGCCAGAGTACTGGTCGGCGATTTTCTTCCGCCACGGCTTTGTGCGAGATGTAAATTATGATGCTTCGTTCATTACACCTTGGACAATGCGATTCCGAAAGTCCAAGGAACCAGTGATTAATCTCGTTACTAACTATGAACGAAAATTGTGGTTGCTAATTCAGGAAAACGCAGCCCGTCGAGAATTGGGGATTGAACAGAGTAAAGAGCTTTCTGAAAAAGAATTCAAATATCTTCATACCCAGATTCAACTACAGGATGAATTAATCGCGATTCGTAATAGCAGTAGCTGGAAATTAATCCAACGTTTTCAACGCTTGCGGGAGCGCATCGTTCCCCCAAGCAGCAGCCGCGAGTCGTTGATTTATCTTATGCTGCGCGGTTTGGGTATATTACGTAGAGAAGGGATGCTTTCCTTTATACGAAAGTTGTGGGTGCGTGCATCCTTGCAGGCGAAAATTGCCACTCAAGGCATCCGTTTCAGATTATCCCGTCCACGGGGGTCACAGTTAATCGATATAGAGGATTTACCAGCTCGCCCTTCTGTGCAACCTCATCAAGCCACCGTTGATGTCATTATATGCATACACAATGCCCTCGATGATGTTAAACGCTGTCTTGATTCTGTTTTGCAACACACCAACCAACCATATTCGCTTATCCTGGTCGATGACGGCAGTGACTCTGCAACTGAAGATTATTTGGAAGAGTTTGCTAGACAAAATAAAAGTGGCTCATTAAGGAATGAGAATGCGCTTGGCTATACCCGTGCTGCAAATCAGGGATTGCGAAAATCATCCGCAGACTTCGCTCTCCTATTAAACAGCGATACCATTGTTACTCCAGGTTGGTTGGATCGTATGGTCGCTTGTGCGCAGAGTGATCAGAAGATTGGAATGGTAGGTCCATCATCGAATGGTGCAAGCTGGCAATCCATCCCGGATATCATCGGGGTGAACGATTGGGCCGATAATCCCCTCCTCCCCAATGTCTCCATAGCTCAAATGGGAGAATGGGTTGCCCGGCACTCCTGGCGCATGTACCCATCGATGACATTCTTGAATGGCTTCTGTTTGCTGATTCAAAAACAGATGATTAACGAGATCGGTTATTTCGACGAGGATAACTTCGGGGTTGGCTATGGGGAGGAGAACGATTACTGTATTAGAGCTCGTCAGGCAGGCTGGAAATTAGTCCTAGCAGATGATACCTATATTTACCATGCGCAGTCTCGCAGCTACAACCACGATCGACGGAAACAACTCAGCGACCGAGCTAACAGAGTACTTGCCCAAAAGTATGGGCAAACAATTATTGATGAAGGCACCACTTATTTGCGTAATGACCGGGTTTTGGAAGGTATTAGAGCACACAGCAGATACATCAGCGAGCGCGAGCAACTGATCAAGCAAGGATACAGGCTTTATGATGGTAGGAGGATTCTGTTTGTCCTACCTGTTTGGGTCGCTGGAGGAGGGGCAAATCTCATTATCTTGGCAGCCCGTATCATGCGCAGGATGGGAATTGATGCCCAGATTTTAAATTTAAGGGTACATCGTGCATCCTTTGAGCGCTCCTATCCCGGGCTAGAGGTACCTGTCATCTACTGTGAAATTGAGGATATTCCAGATGTAGCGATGCGTTTCGATGCGGTCATTGCTACCTTTAACCCTACTGTTTCCTGGATCGCCCCAGCGGTTGAGAAAAAATCTGACTTGATTGTTGGCTACTACATCCAGGATTATGAGCCATATTTTTACGAACCAGGCTCCGAAGGTTATCGAAAAGCTCTGGAATCATACGTGCTACTTCCGAAGCTAATCCGCTGTTGCACAACCCAATGGATTTATGAGCAGATCCAACGCCAACATAAAGCGCCAACGGTGATTATTGGTGGCAGCCTCGATACCGATCTGTTTTGGCCGCGCCCGCATCAAGAACCTGTTTGGCCTGATCGTCCAATGCGTGTTGCTGCAATGATCCGTCCTCATTCAGAACGGCGAAGCCCACATATGACGATGGATATTCTGCAACAGATCAGTAAGAAGTATGGACCACGGGTTGAGTTCAAGCTATTTGGTACCAGACCTTCTGACCCGGGATTCGCGCCGCTCCCTAAGAACTTCCCTTGGCATTTCGCAGATGAGCTTAGCCAAGGTCAGATGGCAAACTTGTTGAATGAGGTTGATATTTTCGTGGACTTCTCAACATATCAGGGACTGGGTTTGACAGCCATGGAGTCCATGGCTTGTGGGGTGGCTGTTACAGTACCCAGCAAGGGCGGGACGAATACCTTCGCCCGGGATGGTGAAAACTCTTTGGTTGTAGACACATCCGATCCCCAGGCCTGTCTCCTGGCTCTTCAACGACTGATCGACGACCATGCCTTACGGATGAAACTGCAGAGGAATGCCATTCACTCTGTAAAAATTTTCCATCCCGAACTACCAACCTTCAATCTGCTACAAGCCCTTTTCCCCAGGGACATTTAATTGTGAGCCTTCCAAAAATACATGTCGTTCACGAATATGGTGATGATTTCCGACCACATAGCACTACGTTCATCCGTTTAATTCGCCCTCTAACTCATCCAAGGCTTACTGCACACCTAAACACCTCCTTTGATCTAAGGTATCAAGATCAGTCTGCGGATTTGGTTATTGTGGACCGCCTTTGGAGACCGGATGTAACCTTGGATCGCGTGAAAGTATTAGTCAACAATATTCGCCTAGCAGGTGCTAAATTTATTTACACCCTGGATGATAACTTTCTTGACCTCGTTTATGAAAATAAGGGTTGGCCCCCCATAGAATTCTTGGAAATTGTCGAATATCTGTTGCGGCGTGCAGATGTTGTTGTTGTGTCAACGTCAGTATTGAAAAATCGACTCCAGAATTTCAACAAAAATATCATGGTGATTCCCAATGCATTAGATGAGCGGTTGCTTGTGCGAAGATACCCATCAGAGGGGTATCTCGCCAATTCTAAGAAGCGCATCAGAATCGGCTACATGGGCACATATACTCATGATGATGACTTGATGATGGTATTACCAGCATTGGAGGAAGTGTGCAAACGGCATCCAGGCAAAATTGAAGTTCAATTGGTAGGTATTATCCGGAGAGATGAGACCAAAAATGATTTGCAAAACATACCCGTACGTTATTTATCTCCGAGCCCTTATGAAAATGAGTATCCCTTATTCATGCTTTGGTTCACGGGTCGGATGAACTGGGATATCGCTATTTCTCCATTGAGAGATACCCCTTTTAATCGTAGCAAATCGGATATCAAGTTCCTTGACTATTGCGCCATTGGGGCAGCCGGGGTTTTCAGCCGGGTCCCACCTTATAAGTCCACTGTGCAACATATGAAGACTGGCTGGCTGGCTGAGAACCAGACTGAAGCCTGGGTGGAAGCCTTGGATAAATTAATCACTGATCAGGACTTGCGCGTTTACATGGCGCGTAATGCAACTCGTTATTTGTTTACGAAGCGCGTCTTATCTCAATGTGCGCCAAAGTGGCTGGAAGTTGTGGGTAGTTCACTTGGGTTGGATTTTAATTCTTAAGTGTTAACTATGATCATATATCATGAAACCGAGAACGTAAATTCCCCATTTTAGGAATTTGAGACAATACTTTAGCAGCGCGAATCTTTAGCTTCCTCAGGTATGATCACTTATCACACTCCTCCAGATGTCCTCTCAGGGTTGCTTAAAAACCGTCCTCTCTTGTCTACGTCTCAAGGTGGTCATGTAGCCTTAGATAGGCGGTTGCTTACTCTATGGCAGAGTGCAGACGGGTGTGACCTGAATGAGGTGATAAATAGTTTCCAAGAGAAGGATATTGATCCAGAGGAGATAAAGGCCGGTTTAGCTTGCCTCGCAGAAGCTGGCTTGCTGCTCCGCTCAGTTGAATCTCTCCCTGTCAGCTCACCAAAATCTTCTAGCGATGAAATGGTTTCGGTGGTGATTGTCAATTACAACAGCCTGAATTGGTTGAAGGAATGTCTACCCTCACTATCCACCCAGACTCATCAACCTTTGGAAGTCATTGTAGTTGATAATGCGTCTTCCGATACCTCCTTAGATTGGCTGGGTAAGAACCATCCAGAGATCAAGGTGGTGAGATTAGAACAATCCCAAGGCTTGGCTTATGCCATCAACCGCGGCATTGAGCTCGCTGAGGGGGATTATTTCCTGATCCTTAATCCAGATGTTTCCTTACAAGCTGATGCAGTTGCTGAAATGGTCTTAATTGCACGAGGTGATCCTTCCTGTGCTGCTGTAGCTGCAAAGCTCATGTTCTGGTGGGCACCAGCTTTTATAAACGGAATTGGGAACCGTGTGGGAGCTGCTTCCTGGGGAACGGATAATGCTCTTGGTCACCTGGATTTGGGTCAATTTGACTCCTGGGATGAAGTTCCTTCGGCTTGCTTTGCCGCAGCGCTGATCCCAAGATCGGTCTGGGCGTTCGTCGGCCCCACGGATGAGAGTTTTCCGCTGTATTATGAGGATTCAGAGTGGTCATATCGGGCGCGCTTATTGGGCTATACAATCCGCGCCGCGCCAAAGGCTGTTGTTTACCATGCATTTGGTAGACGGGTCCATACCGGTGAAGATGTCGACCTCACTCCTGCTAAATTGCGCAACGTTGTTTATGGTCGATTACGCTTTGCTGTAAAAATCATCCCCTCGCTGTTGACGATGTGTCGTTTTATCCTGAGTTATTGGCTTGAGGATGCCGCCCGCCTATTGCTTGCGATCGCAAAGTTGGATCGGAAAATAGTGGGCTCAGTTCTTGGTGGTTGGAGAGAATTTTTGGTTAATCTGCCTCTCATCAGAGGGGAACGGCATTTTCTCCAAACTCAACGGCAGCGTCCAGTGATAAACCTATTCTCTTTGCAACAGAATATCACTCCTCCATTTATCTGGCGTGGATTGCCAGAGCTCACCTGGGATTT
>JAUWLJ010000132.1 GCA_030613705.1 Chloroflexota bacterium | reverse complement strand
AATATCACCGCCGAGAGCCTGCGCCCTCTGGGGTTGGGTACTTTTAGTTGGGACGACGAGGGTATCCCCGCCCAATCCACGCCGATTGTCAAGGACGGGTTATTTGTCGGTTATTTGATGTCGCGAGAAACCGCTTCCCAGCTCGGTAAGATTTCGAATGGTTGTATGCGCGCCTCAGGATGGAACCGCACACCGCTGATCCGGATGACTAACGTCAGCCTGGAGCCAGGAACCTGGGATTTTGAGGATATGATCGCAGATACCGATCAGGGTATTTTCATGGAAACCAATCGCTCATGGTCGATCGATGATAAACGCTTTAACTTCCAGTTTGGCACCGAGATCGGGTACGAGATTAAAAATGGCAAGTTGGGACGCATGCTGCGCAATCCCACCTATACCGGAATCACTCCCCAGTTCTGGAACAGCTGTGATGCTGTGGCAAACTCAAATTCCTGGAAAATGTATGGCACCCCAAATTGCGGCAAAGGCCAACCGGGACAGATTGCCCATACCGGTCATGGAGCTGCCCCGGCACGCTTTCGAAATGTAAGAGTAGGGGTACTCTAATAATTCCTGCAGCCCATAATTTAGGAACAATTTTATCTGCTTTTATCCAGCCGTGATGCAGCTAAACCGATCGAGGAAATTGATCAGTATTCATCGAACAATGATTACATAGGAGTTCAATATGCTTGAATACAATCAAGCCCAAGAACTTAGCCAGCAGATTCTTAAGCGCTGTGAAAAAGAACCAGCAGAACTTGTCCTTTTTCACAAGGAACATTCACTGACCCGTTTTGCTAACAACAGTATTCACCAAAATGTCGCTGAATATAATCTTGTAATTTACCTGCGCCTGCTGCTTGGCAAACGCCAGGGGATGGCCTCCACAAATCGAGTCGACCCAGCAGCTTTGGATGAGTTGGTTTCCCGCGCCCGGGCTAATGCAGCTGCCAGCCCTGAAGACCCGGGCTTCCCTGGCTTGGCAGAACCTGCCAAATACTCAGCGATCGAGGCCTTTGACCACTCGACCGCAGTATATTCACCAGAGCTTCGCGCCGACCAGGTAGGAACTGTCTGCAGCTTAGCCCTTGATAAAGGACTCAACTCCTCCGGTGCTTTTTCTACTGGGGTCAATGGGGTCAGCATAGCAAATTCCCAAGGTCTGTTTGCCTACCACAATATTACTGAAGCCGATTTCCAGACTGTGGTCATGTCAGAAGACTCTTCAGGGCGAGCTCAAGCCTCCGGCTGGAAGGCAGCCGAAATCGATACGGAAGCTATCGGTCGCGAGGCGATCCACAAAGCGGAGCAAGGTCGTAATCCCAAGCATGTAGAACCTGGAGAATTCCCGGTAATCCTTGACCCATATGTAACCGATGACCTGCTTAATATGTTGAACATGTACGGCATGGGAGGTCGTACGGTGCTAGATGGACGATCATGGATGAACGATCGCCTTGGGGAACAGATCATGAGCCCACAGGTGCGTATCTGGGATGATGGTCTAAACCCTGAAGGTATGCCCATGCCCTTTGACTCGGAAGGAGTCCCGAAACAGAAAGTGGATATCGTAACCAAAGGTGTCGCCATCAGCCCGGTTTACGATCGCTATACAGCTGATAAGGCCGGAACCAGCAGTACCGGTCACGCCTTACCGCCATACTTTCCTGCCTTCATGCACACCATTGGCCCAATCGGTCTCAATCTGTTTATGGCTCCAGGAAAAGCCAGCTTGGAGGACATGATCCGCTCTACTAAGAAAGGCTTGTACATCACCCGTTTTTGGTATACACGCCTGGTGCATCCCCGTGACTGCATCGTAACCGGTATGACCAGGGATGGAGTTTTTATGGTGGAGAATGGAGAGATCGCCTACCCGGTAAAAAATCTGCGTTTCACCCAATCTTATGTGGATGCTTTGGCAAATGTGGAGACAATCGGGCGTGAGACAAGGTTGCTGAAATCCGAATATGGCAGTCATGCCAAATGCGTACCGGCATTAAAACTAAACAGTTTTACCTTTACTGGCGTTACGGTCTAAGTAGATTGTCATTTAGCTAGACCTGCTGACCCCGCTACTTTCAGGCATTCATCCCGCTTGACTTGAAAAACATCGAAATCTCGCGCCACCTCAGTTCGTGGAAAAACCTCTCGCGCCTCGGACAAGACATCCCGCTCACGGTAGCGGCGAGAGACATGGGTCAAGATCAGATTCTTAATTTTCCCACCCTGGGCCAGCTCAGCAGCCTGGTGAGCTGTCAGGTGGGCGAAATTGCGCGCCATCTCGGTTTCCTCTTTCAGATATGTCGCTTCGATCACTAACAGGTCCGCATTGTGACACACTTCCAACAGGTTATCCGTGGAACCTGTGTCACCAACGTGCACCAGCCGTGTGCCAGGTCGGGCAGGTCCAAGCACCTGGTCTGGATCGATCACGCGCCCATCTGGGAGCTGGATCGATTTTCCGTCGACCAGCTTTCGCCGCCAGGGGCCAGGTGGGATCTCCAAACGCTCTGCTTTCACGGGCAAGAAAGGACGGCGAGACTTCTCTTCAAACAGATATCCAAAGCAGTCTGGCCCCCGATGGTGAACAGGGAAAGCAGAGACAGAAAAATCGTCATGCTCAAAGAGTACACCTGGCTGCACTTCGATCAAGTGGATTCCCATTGGAGGTCTAGCACCGCGCAGAACCACCCCAAAGATCAGGTCTCGAATGCGTTCCAGCGCCCACTTGCCCGCGTAGATTTCCAATTCGTCAATTGTCTCCCAGCGAGAAAAGGTGGAAATCAACCCCGCGAGACCTAAGATGTGATCGAGATGACCATGGGTGATCAGAATTCGGTTCAGGCGTTTAAAACCGATGCCCGATTTCAGAATCTGGCGCTGCGTACCCTCCCCGCAGTCGATTAAGAAGCGGTATTCATCGTGTTTTACGACTTGAGCAGTGAGCCCACGGTGGATCGATGGTGCAGAAGCTGAAGTGCCAAGGAAGACGATTTCGAACATGGTGGATGCCTTTCGCGCAATTGAGTACGTGATGATCATCCAACATACTACGCGCAGAGAATTGTACCTCAACTCATCTGGGCCAATTCAGTCGGGCGCGAATACTTACTTCCATCAACCAGCAATATTAGACACACAATGCCTCAAAAGAAAATGTTGCTTTGGGGTAGATGGTTAGTCAGACCATTTGTGCTATAATCCTCGCAGATACAAAAACCATAATTACGAATGCTATGGCTCCCAAATCCTCAAAAAAAACATCTGCCCGATCCAAACGCACGGCTCCTAAAAAATCGAGCCGAAAGTCTGCTAAAACGCGCCAGGGTACTCTAAAACCTTCACTTTGGAGCAGTCTCACGCTCGACCGCAAGCTGGATATCCTGGGAGTCAGCATGGTGCTGCTCGGATTACTCACGCTGCTCAGCCTGCTTTCCAGCAATAAAGGCTGGCTGTTCAGCGGATGGTTGGCTATTATTGGGAAGGCGTTCGGTTGGGGCATGTACCTTCTGCCGGTCGGTCTGATGGCGCTCGGTCTCTGGTTGATCTTACGCCATTTCGAGCAGCTTCCCCAACTCGAACTGGGACGCCTGGTTGGTTTGTTCCTTTTCTTTACCCTCACCCTCGGGTGGCTGCACTTGTTCAATTTCCCCACCAATCAGACTGCTATTTTTGACCTCGCTGCTCAAAGCGGGGGTGGTGGATACCTGGGCGGAGCTCTACTAGCGGTTCTTGAACCCAACCTGGGTTTGGAAGGCGCGGCGATTACACTGGCAGCTGGGACGTTGATCGCACTGGCTTTCTCTCTAGATCTGTCGGTTCCAGAGATGTTCAGCTGGTTAGCACCCATTTTCTCCCGGGTGCAAACGAGCTTGGAGGGTCTACGCAATCAAATTTTAGCTAAAACTCGCAAACCAATCAGCGCGGAATCCACGAATCATATCGCAGGTAGTCAAGGATCTGCATCCGCCGCAGTCATTGGGACTTCCAGTGCGGCCATTGGATTGGTCTCCCCAGATGAGGTGGGAGAAACGAAAGAATGGGTCCTCCCTGAAATTGACCAGATTCTAGAAGCCGGTGGGGAAATATCATTCGATGATGAATTCGACCGCCAACGCGCCAGGTTGATCGAAGACACCCTGGCTTCCTTTGGTGCCCCGGCTAAGATCGTTGAAATCAACCGTGGCCCCACGATCACCCAATTCGGTGTCGAGCCAGGTTTCATTGAATCACGATCTGGGCAGATGCGAGTCCGGGTGAACAAGATCTCTGCCCTGGCTGATGATCTGGCTCTGGCTCTGTCTGCAAAGCGCATCCGCATCCAAGCTCCCGTACCTGGCAAAAATTTCGTCGGTATTGAAGTGCCGAACGAAGCGATATCCTTGGTCGCTTTGCGAGATGTGTTAGAAAGCGAAGCATTTCAACGCTTGAAATCTCCATTGCGCTTTGCATTGGGGCAGGATGTGGCTGGCCATCCCACCGCAGCTGACCTGGCTGCGATGCCTCATCTGTTGATCGCTGGCGCAACTGGCTCTGGTAAATCAGTTTCGGTGAACGCTATCATCTGTGGTCTGTTGCTGAATAATACTCCGGATAGTTTACGCTTGCTGATGGTCGACCCAAAAAGGGTTGAATTGACCGGTTACAACGGTATCCCCCATCTCCTGGCACCGGTGGTGGTGGATCTGGAGCGCGTGATTGGCGCTCTGCAGTGGGTAGCACGCGAGATGGATCAACGCTATCACAAACTCGCCCAGGCCGGTGCCCGCAACATCGTCGACATTAACGAACGATTGGCAGCCCAGGGCGAGAGCAAGCTGCCTTATCTGGTGGTGATCATTGATGAGTTGGCAGACCTAATGATGCTTGCCCCAGACGAAACCGAGCGGACAATCACCCGTTTAGCACAGCTCGCTCGCGCTACTGGGATTCACCTGGTGATCTCCACCCAACGCCCTTCGGTTGACGTGGTAACTGGCTTGATTAAGGCTAACTTCCCAGCCAGGGTCGCGTTTGCAGTGGCCTCGGGGGTCGACAGCCGGGTGATCCTGGACCAGGCTGGCGCTGAACGTCTGCTGGGACGGGGGGATATGCTCTTCCAGGCTCCAGATGCAGCTGCCCCGATTCGCCTGCAGGGAACTTTCGTCTCCGATCTTGAGATTCAACGCCTGGTGACTTACTGGCGCGGGCAGGCTGGGAACCTGGACGCAGCCTCGATGGCTACCGAAGGGGTAGTGGATGCCCTGCCTTCTGGCGTGCCGCTGATGCAGATTCCGCTCTGGGAGCAAATGGAGTCGGAAGAGGATTTGGATCCATTGTTCGACGAGGCGGTCGATCTGGTACGGCGACAGGGACGAGCATCGATCTCGATGCTGCAGCGTCGTTTGCGGATTGGCTACACTCGCGGCGCGCGCCTGATCGAGACCATGCAAGAGAAAGGTATCGTCAGTCCATCCCAACCTGGAACCCAAGGCCTGGAAGTGCTGGACTATGGTCCAGCTGCACCCCCAGTCGGTGAGGATTAAAGCATCTTTCGGGTTCGTTAATGGGGGATTCCCTCACATATTAGGCTAATCATCCCTTAACCATGGCAACAAGTAGCCCTGGGGTATAATCGCCAGCATGGCAAAGCGCCTTCTAGGCCTGTTTGTGGTGCTGGTTTTATTTTTTTGCCTGGCGAGCATCGTCATTTACAACCTGCCACCCATTCATGATAGTCTCTCCTGGCGGCTGGCAAACCTGCGGGTCCAGGTGCGCCGCATGATCAACCCACCGGAGCAAATCGTTTTTGTGCCCCAGGAGCAAATCGAGGCGATCGTCCAGGCTACACTGGGTGCGCTGACCCCTTCGCCGGAGGCAACCGCCATACCGCAAGAGGACAGCAATCCCGCACCCGCCGAACCGGGCGCAACCAGGACTCCGCTTCCACCCCCAACCATGACTCCCTCCCCCACTGCCATCCCGGGCCAAGTCCTGCTGACCGGCATCCGCCATGAATACCAGAGATTCAACAACTGCGGTCCAGCCAACCTGTCGATGACTTTATCATTCTGGGATTGGACTGGCGACCAGCGGGATACCGCCGCTTACCTGCGGGGCGGCGAATACGACAAGAACGTCATGCCGGGCGAAATGGTCGCCTATGTCAATGAAAAAAGCGGCTTGCAAGCCCTGGTGCGCGTGGGCGGTGAACTGGAAACCATCAAACGCTTCATCGC
>JAUWLJ010000211.1 GCA_030613705.1 Chloroflexota bacterium | reverse complement strand
ACCCCCAAAAACCCGGTTGAGCGGCTTTTGGCTGGTCTTAAGCCTACCGATGCATGTTTTCCTGAGCATCCCGATTGTGGCGCTGTTCCTGCGAATATCGCCAAATAACCTCCTCGAGAACTTACGCCAGCCGAATGTTTTGCAGGCTATCGGGCTGAGCTTGGTCACAACACTGATCTCCACGCTGATCATCATTCTGGGGGGGACACCCCTAGCGTATTCTCAAGCTCGAGGGCAGTATCGTTTCAAGCGCCTGATCGATACCCTGATCGATTTGCCGTTGGTCTTACCACCTGCCGTTGCTGGTATAGCGTTATTGATGGCTTTCGGACGGCGCGGTGTCCTGGGAGGGGCGTTAAGTGATCTGGGTATCCACATCGCATTTACCCCGCTGGCGGTAATAATTGTCCAGATATTCGTCGCGGCCCCGTTTTATATAAAATCTGCCACCCTGGGCTTCTCAAACATCGACCAGGAATTGGAGCAATCAGCTGCCTTGGATGGGGCTAGCAGCCGCCAGGTCTTTCGCTTCCTCACAATCCCACTATCCTGGTCGGCGCTGCTTGGGGGCAGCGTGATGAGCTGGGCACGAGCTTTGGGTGAATTTGGGGCGACGATTATTTTTGCAGGAAATTTTCCAGGTCGCACCCAAACCATGCCGCTGGCCATTTATATAGGCTTTGAGTTGGACCTGGACATCGCATTGACGCTTTCAGTTATCTTGATCTTGTTTTCATTTTTGGCTCTACTCATCGCCAAATATATCCTCAATCGCGACTGGATGAGCGGTTGACCGGGTAGGGATCTTATGGCATAATCTGTCCAATCAACCCAAAATAGGCTATGATGGAAACGAGTAAGCCTGCTTAAGCTGTCAGCGACCCTGGGAATGGTGTGAGCCAGGGCAGACCAGTTGGCTGAAAATCCTTCCGGAGCCGCGAACTGAACGTGGCCTCGAACCACAATTAAGTAAGCCGGATTCATCAACCGTTAGCAGAGATGCGGGTATAAGTCATCGATGGAGTAGATCCTTCAGGAACCGTACTCGGCAGAGGTGTCCGCTTTTTGCGGGAACCAGGGGGGTATCGCGGGAGATTATTGAATAAATACTCTCGTCCCTGATCAGGGACGAGAGTTCTTGATCCTTGACCCGGGATGCACCTGGTCTCTCAGTTCGCAGTGGTAGATCCTGATCGCAGCTTATTTTTTTCTTGTGCGAGGTTAATATGTTCAAACCAGTTTCACCTAAACTCAATATCACTCAAGTCGAGGAGGCGATCCTGCGCATGTGGAAGATTCGCCACATCTTTGAGAAGTCGGAAGAGCAGCGCCGCGGGAATCCTGAGTATGTATTCTACGAAGGTCCGCCGACTGCCAACGGAATTCCAGGCGTTCATCATGTTCTGGCAAGGGCGTTTAAAGATATCTTCCCGCGTTATAAAACCATGCGGGGCAACCACGTTATCCGCAGAGGTGGCTGGGATACGCATGGGCTGCCGGTAGAAATTGAAGTAGAAAAACGACTGGGATTTAACAGCAAGAGCCAGATCGATGAGTATGGCGTTGGCCCCTTCAATGAGCTCTGCCGGCAATCCGCTTTTGATTACATCCAAGAATGGGAGCGCTTAACGGATCGGATTGCCTTTTGGGTGGATCTGGATGGGGCATATGTTACCTATACCAACGACTATATCGAATCGGTATGGTGGATCCTTAAAAACTTCTGGGACAAAGGCTTGTTATACCAGGGTTTCAAAGTCGTGCCGTATTGTCCCCGCTGCGGGACTCCGCTATCGGATCATGAAGTGGCTCAAGGTTACCGTGAAGCGGTAGATCCATCGGTCTTTGTGCGCTTACCATTGGTCGACGATCCAAACACTTCTCTCCTGGTGTGGACGCCGACTCCCTGGACCTTGCCTGGCAATGCTGCAGTGGCTGTACATCCGGACGTGGATTATGTGATCGTGGAACGAAAATTTCCGGATGAACGAAAGGAAAAGTTGATCCTGGCCAAAGACCTGGTCGAGCAGGTATTCCGGGAGGAGCAGGTGGAGGTATACGAGACCTTTAAGGGCAAGAAACTCAAAGGTTTAAAATACCAGCCGCTGTTCACTTTCCTGGCTCTGGATAAACCTGCTCATTACGTGGTTTTGGGTGATTTCGTCACCACTGAGGATGGCACCGGCTTGGTTCACATGGCTCCTGCGTTTGGCGCCGAGGACATGGAAGCCGCCCTGGAATTTGATCTGCCGATCTTGCAAACGGTTGCCGAGGATGGGACATTTATCCCAGAGGTGAGGCCGTGGAGCGGAAAATTCGTCAAGGAGGCAGATCCGTTAATTACGGAAGACCTTGAGACCCGCGGTCTACTTTACCGGGTTGAGACATACACGCATACCTATCCATTCTGCTGGCGCTGCGATACACCGCTCATCTATTACGCTCGCAGCACTTGGTACGTCCGCACTACCGAGTATAAAGAACAGTTGATCAGTCTGAACCAGGAGATCAACTGGTATCCAGAGCATATCAAGAATGGCCGCTTCGGAAACTGGTTGGAGAACAATGTTGACTGGGCGCTGGGGCGTGAACGCTACTGGGGAACACCCTTGCCAATTTGGGAGTGTGAAGGTTGCCACCACCAGCTGGCGGTAGGTTCGGTAGCCGAGATGAGTGAATTGGCAGGGCAAGATCTTTCTGAGCTGGATCTGCATCGCCCGTTTGTCGACGAGGTGCAGTTCGATTGTCCTGAATGTGACGGAAAGATGAAGCGCGTATTGGAGTTGATCGATGTTTGGTTCGATTCAGGAGCCATGCCAGTCGCCCAGTGGCATTATCCATTCGAGAATAAGGAAATCTTTGAGAATCAATTCCCGGCCGACTACATTTGTGAGGCGGTTGATCAGACCAGGGGATGGTTTTATTCCTTGCATGCCATCAGCACATTGCTGTTCGAGAAAGTCAGCTTCCGGAATGTGCTCAGTCTGGGATTGATCCTGGATGCGGATGGGTTGAAGATGTCAAAATCGCGCGGCACCGTCGTTGATCCCTGGGATGTGATCAACGAACACGGGGCAGATGCTTTTCGTTGGTATCTTTACACAGCCAGCCCTCCCGGTCAGGAGCGGCGCTTCTCAGTTGAACTTGTCGGTGAGGTGATACGCAACTTCACCTTGATTTTGTGGAATGTTTATTCTTTCTTCGTAACCTACGCCTTACTCGATGAGTGGAAGCCCGAGCCTGGCGGCGCGCTGGTAGTCGACAGCCAGAATGAACTGGACCGTTGGCTGCTCTCCGAACTCAATACGCTGACCAGGGATGTGACCGCCTCAATGGATGGCTACGATGTGCTTGGGGCTACGCGCCCCATCCAAACCTTTGTGGATACCCTTTCCAAGTGGTACCTGCGGCGCTCCCGCCGGCGGTTCTGGAAGAGCGAATCGGATACCGATAAAGAGACCGCTTATGCCACGCTCTACACTGCCTTGACCACTCTTAGCAAACTGCTTGCCCCTACCATGCCTTTCCTGGCGGAGGAGCTGTACCAAAACCTGGTCTGTTCGGTTGACCGGGAGGCCCCCGAGTCAATCCACCTGGCTGACTGGCCTGTGTATGATGAATCTCTTATTGATGAAACTCTTAATGTGGATATGCGCCTGGTGATGCGCTTGGCTTCCCTGGGGCACTCTGCACGCAACCGGGCTGCCATGAAAGTCCGCCAACCTCTGGCTGAGGCGGCATTTTCTGTTGGCAGTTCGAAGGAAGCCCATGCGCTCGAGAAGTATGCGGATCTGCTGGCAGATGAGCTGAATGTCAAACGCGTGACTGCCTTGGGTTCCGCTGGGGAGGCGGTTTCGTATTCCTTGAACCCACTTCCCAAGCAGCTGGGGGGTAAATATAAATCCCAATTTCCTGAAGTGAGGAAAGCGATCTTAGCTCTTGATCCCCAAAAAGCGGCCCAGGATTTGCTCAGCGGGGAACCGATATTCGTCTCTCTGGGAGATGAAACACTTGAGATTCTCCCGGATGAAGTCGAAGTGCGGGCAGAGGCTCTTACGGGGTTGGTGGTCGCATCAGAAGGGGCATACCTGGCGGCGCTGAAGACTGACCTGACTCCCGAGCTGGTGCGAGAGGGATTGGCGCGGGAGTTCGTCCGCCGTGTGCAAGATCTACGGAAACAGGCCGATTTTGATATTGCCGACCGGATCTATATGCATGTCAATGCCTCCGAAAATCTTGCGCAAGCCCTCCGGGATTACAAGGATTACATCATGGGTGAAACGCTGACACTTGAATTGAAATTGGGTGATCCCCCTGGTGAAGCGGCGAAAGGCGAGTTCGAGTTCGATGGTGAACAAGCCAGCGTGGGTCTGGTAAAAGCTTAGAATGATTAATGTGCGACGCACCTGCGAGGTGCGTCGCACATTATTACATTGATGGGGATAGAGAAATGGCACGTCGAAAGGTTGAATTCGTAACAGGACAGTATTACCATATTTACAACAGGGGGGTGAATCAAGATCCTATCTTCCGCAATCTGGATAATTACTTTTTCCTTCTACAGCGAGTGAAGGAGTATTCATCACGATTTGAAATTGCGGTCATCGTATATTGTTTAATGCCGAATCACTATCATTTCTTACTCCGCCAGGATGGAGAGCACACGATCGGTAAATTTAGCTAAGGGATATTCAACAGCTATACAAAAGCATTCAATAAAGCGTTTAATCGGAAAGGGACTCTTTTCGAAGGACCATTCAAAGCATTGCTTGTAGAAAAAGAGACTCATCTACTCCACCTCTGTCGCTACATCCACCGCAATCCACT
>JAUWLJ010000253.1 GCA_030613705.1 Chloroflexota bacterium | reverse complement strand
AGAAGAGCGGATAGAGAGCAGGAAATGAGCTATGTGATCAGCAGCTTGCAATCAGGTCTGTCGAAGGAAGGGATCGAAGCTGATATCACTGGCCGACCAAAACACATCTATTCGATTTACAAGAAGATGCATCGCAAGGGGGTACCTTTCGAGATGGTATTCGATGTGAGGGGGGTTCGCATCATCGTACCCAATATTCCTACTTGCTATTCCACCCTGGGAGTGATACATACCCATTGGCGCCCAATCCCCGACGAATTCGATGATTACATTGCAGCTCCTAAGGACAACTTCTACCAATCTTTACATACCGCGGTTGTCTTCGAGGATGGAAACACGCTCGAAATTCAAATTAGAACGCCAGAAATGCATCAAGGAGCTGAATATGGTATTGCATCTCATTGGAGATATAAAGAAGGAATAGATCGAGACGAGGATTACGAGCGCCGGATTGTTTGGCTGCGTTCTTTAATGGAATGGCGGCAGGATGTGTTTGATGCTGGGGAATTTGTGGATGGGTTGAAGTCAGATGTATTTGAGGATCGAGTTTACCTGTTTACCCCGCGTGGAGATATCATCGATTTACCAGCTGGATCGACTCCTATCGATTTCGCTTATCACGTTCATACCGATGTGGGTCACCGCTGTAGAGGGGCAAAAGTCAACGGAAAGTTAGTGTCGCTAGACTATCAGTTGAAAACGGGCGAAAAAATAAAAATTCTGACCGCAAAGAGGGGGGGGCCCAGCTTAGATTGGCTCAATCCGAATTTGGGGCTTGTGAAAACTCAACGAGCACGATCAAAAATCCGGCGTTGGTTTAAGGTGCAGGCTCGAGAAAAAAATATTAACCAAGGAAAGACCCTGCTTGAGAAAGAGCTGAGACGATTGGGATTGACTCAATTGAATATTGAGAAATTGGCGAAGGAGTTCGATTTCCGCTCAGTTGAAGATTTATATGAAGCGATCGGCAATGGAGATATTTCCATCGGGCGGATTGTCAATCACTTGACTGTTCCGGAAGTAGAATCTGATGAATTTGAACTGATCGCCCGCCCTTCAACAGATGTAGCAACTACGGCAACCGACTCGGTAGTAATACTAGGACTTCGGGGATTGTTAACCAATTTTGGTAGATGCTGCAACCCAGCGCCAGGTGATGATATTGTTGGTTATATCACTCGTGGAAGGGGTGCTACCATACACCGTCAGGATTGCCCAAATATCATGCGAATTAAAGACCGGGAGCGTCTGGTAAAGGTGTCCTGGGGAGAAGCAATGGATACCTATCCTGTTCCGGTACAAATGAAAGCATACGATCGCGATGGATTGATGAGAGATGTCTCCACATTGATTGCTGAAGAGGGGATCAATATGGGTAATGTCCGAGTGGAGGTGAACAATAATTTAGCGATTTTTGAAATGGTCCTTGAAGTCCGCGATCTCGCACAATTGAGTAAAGTTCTCGACCGATTAGAGAATTTAGCCAATGTACTAGAAGCTCGGCGAGTAAGACCCGGATAATTCCAATACCTACTGCAGCTCTGGAGAAAATATTGATCGGTGTCAGCGAAGCATTATATAAATTATTGTCCTCGTTTTCTGCCGTGGCAAGTGAAGTTGTGCCATTGGAGAAAGCCGCTGGGCGGATATTGAGTGAGGACATCAAGTCCGAGATCGATCTTCCCCTCTTCACCAATTCAAGTATGGATGGATTTGCTGTCAGGGCTGAAGATGTGGAGAGAGCTGATCCAAGACAGCCTGTGAAATTATTCGTGGTGGAAGATATACCCGCGGGGAAAAAACCCTCCCGCATTCTCGGTAAAAATCAAGGGTCGAGAATCATGACAGGAGCCCTAATCCCTGACGGCGCCGATGCAGTAATTCCAATCGAGGATACAGATCATTACGATCCAGAATCTCGTACTGAACCTGGATTTCCGGAAGAAATCGAAGTCTATCGCTCCGTAGAACCAGGCGATTATATTCGCAAGAAGGGGGAAGATATATCCGCGCATGAAACTGTCTTGGTATCTAATTCCCGGCTTCGGCCACAGGATGTGGGACTATTGGCAATGCTGGGAAAGGCTAAACTCTCTGTCTACCGCCGTCCAAGAATAGTTATCCTATCTACTGGAGATGAGTTGCTGCCTGTGGAAACCCCGCTTGAGCTTGGCAAGATTCATGACTCAAATGCCTATACACTATCAGCCTTGATAACCCGCGACTATGGAGAGCCTGTGTATTTAGGGATCGTCCCTGATCGAGAGCAGGCTGTACGTGAATTTCTGGTTGAAGCTGTAAAAAAGGATGCAGACCTGATTCTATCTTCAGCCGGAGTGAGTGTTGGCGCTTTTGATTTTGTACGGACTGTAGTACAAAGTGATGGATCACTGGACTTTTGGCGGGTGAATATGCGTCCTGGCAAACCGCTCGCTTTTGGAAATTTTCAAGGTGTTCCATTTATTGGTTTACCCGGGAATCCAGTTTCGGCATTTGTTGGGTATGAGGTTTTTGTTCGACCAGCAATTAGGAAGTTGGCCGGGATGAATGAGTCTCCAAGGAAGCGGATCAAAACGAAAATTCTCGAGAACGTCAATTCTGATGGAAGGGAAAGCTACTTACGAGCTGTCGTCAAATTTCATAATGATGAATGGATTGCTAGATTGACAGGACACCAAGGTTCTGGTAATTTGCTTTCTTTAGTACAAGCGAACGCTTTACTGATCATCCCATCTGGTGTAAAATCGCTGCCGTCTGGAACAGAAGTTGAAGCATGGCTATTTGATTCAAGTTGATAGAATTAACTGAATAAAATATGGGTGAAAAATTGCGCACGGCATCGATTTTGTTAGCGTTTTTGGGTTTGTTGGATTCGGTTTATTTGGTTTGGGTCAAATATACCGGGGCTTACGCGTTATGTGGACCCATTGGAAATTGTGAATCCGTGAATACCAGCCAGTATTCAGAGATATTTGGAATCCCAATTTCATTGCTTGGGGCTGGAGCCTATGCGATTATGATAGTTCTCCTTTTGCTGGAGAATCGAAGTCAAATCTGGGCAGAATTTAGTTCTTTGATTGTTTTTGGTATAAGTCTGATTGGTGTGTTATATTCGATCTATCTGACATATATCGAAATCGTGGTTTTAAAAGAGATATGCCCATACTGCGTCATTTCGGCTATAATTTTGGTTATTTTATTGCTCCTTTCTGGGATAAGACTTTCAATAAGTTTGGGAGAACCAGATGCACATTCCGAGCAATGATCTAGGAGACTAGCTTGCCTCGAATTCGCTGTCATTACTTTGACTGTGTATTTCTAGATGACGGTTATTGTAGCGCCGCTGCGGTTGAATTCGATCCAGATGTTGGCTGCATGACATATTCACGTGCGGACGACTTAGCTGAAGGTTGGGAAGACCCGGATAATGAGCTGGAAGAATGGGATGAAATCGATCTAGAAGAAGATGATGAAGGCCCCTGGCGTGGTGATGACGATTAGTAAATTAGTCTGGCAAAAAACTAAGTACTGTGAATTAAAAAGCCCCTTTGATCGGGTCTTTTTTTGATTCTTCTGTAAAGAAATCCTGATATCGGCAAATTTATGGTTGCATTGTGATCGCCATATTACCAAGAGCAGACCAAGACTCTAAAAATTGTTTTAGACCTATCTCATAGATATTCCCGCCGTTTAAGTAGGAAACTGTATTTTGAGAATAACCGGTGACTACCACCGTATGTTCATACCGGGCGACAACAGTCGTGTTACCCTCTGAGGGGTGGTAATATTCTGGGATTCCGCGGGTCAATAGATTGGACCCAATAATCCATATGATCACCGGCCTCCTCGCGGCGATCTCTGCCTTGAGGTTTTCCCACGGAAGTGGTTGTTGGGCGATAGCAGGGAGACCAAAATGACGCAGTCGTTTGGCTACCGGTTCGGCGTGAACCCCGTAAGCATCGGGTGGAATCTGCCCCCATGTGCCATAAACATTGCCAACAAAACCAATATCTGGATTATCGGATTGAGGCAGGCCATTGAAAAATTTATCTTCATCAATCTTAACACCAAAGTAATTCGCCCAGTCTACTGCGGATCGTGATTCACAATCAAGGGGTAA
>JAUWLJ010000199.1 GCA_030613705.1 Chloroflexota bacterium | reverse complement strand
CTAGCACTTATTTATATTGAGTTCAATCGCAATATACCTTTATTGGTTCTCTTGCTTCTTTGGTACCGTGGGGTTATCTCCAGACTGCCAGATGTTCAAGAAAGTATCACCTTACCAGGACCGGTTTATCTTAGCCAGCGGGGTCTATACCTCACCTGGCCTCGAATGACACCCACTGGTTCACCTTTTGTCATCTCAATCGTGTTGGGGCTGATTTTGGCGATCGTCGCCTGGGTTTATTTACGCAGAATGCAGGAGAGAACCGGTCGCAGCACCTATTTTGTCTTCGTCAGTCTGGGAATAATAATCATCTTTCCCCTGATCGGTTTTCTAATTTCCGGAGGCAATCCATTAGAGGCCAGTGTACCCATCTTGAGCGGGTTTAATTTCAATGGTGGCTACCATCTAACCCCAGAATTTGCAGCCTTATTAATTGGTTTGGTTACTTATACTGCGGCGTTCATCGCCGAAGTCGTTCGAGCAGGAATCCAGGCTGTTGATCGCGGCCAATTAGAAGCTGCCAGAGCGATCGGGCTAAGTTATTCTCAATTGCTCAGCCTTGTGATTATCCCTCAGGCGATGCGGGTCATTATCCCACCCCTGATCAGCCAATATCTCAATCTGACTAAAAACTCCAGTCTTGCCATATTTATTGGCTATCCTGGAATATTCTTCATTGGTAAGACGACGATCAATCAAGCTGGCAGGGCAGTGCAGGTCTTTGCGCTGATCATGGCTGTCTACCTGAGCATCAGCTTGATAACATCCCTAATCCTCAACATTTATAACCGGCGCATTCAACTGGTTGAGAGATAAATATGACCACAGTGACAGAATCACCAAAAATTATGCGCCCGCCTGAACCACCAGGATTCAAAACCTGGGTGCGCAAGAATCTCTTCAACAGCTGGTTCAACGGCTTGCTGACGATTGTTTTACTGGTGTTGATTGTATGGGCTGTATACAGTCTAGTTCGTTGGATCTTTACTGCTGCTGATTGGGAACCGGTCCTGAAATTCCCAATCCTTTATCTGGTTGGACAATACCCGCGCGGGCAATTATGGCGAGTTGGGTTGGTGTTATCAATATATTCTTTACTAATTGGTTTCAGCTGGCGGAAATGGGGTGGGGTGATGCGGGTACTTGTCCTCACTTACGCTGGCTTTTTTGTCGTCCTGGCTTTCTGGCCGGCAAACATACCCATTTTGACAACAGGTATACGTGCAGCTTTGCTGGCGAATCTGGGGATTATAGCAATTGGCTACTTGCTGTCCGGATTCAGCAAAATCACCCCACGCCTGATATTAATTAGCTGGTTGTTCTCACTATTCCTCAGCCTGATTCTATTGCGTGGAACGTCATTCCTTGGATTACTAGATATTGTGCCAACCAATCTCTGGGGAGGATTGTTTGTAACTTTGTTCCTGGCAATTGGCGGTATCACCCTGTCATTTCCATTTGGAGTGATGTTAGCACTGGGTAGGCGCTCTTCTCTACCAATCATTCGAGTGATCTGCACAATATTCATCGAAACAATCCGTGGAGTGCCCCTGATCAGTATCTTATTCCTTTTTTCCTTGATCTTACCGTTATTCCTGCCAACTGGCATACGCCTCGATCGGTTGATCCGGGCGTTATTCGGAATGACGATTTTCAGTGCTGCCTACACTGCTGAGAACGTGCGTGGAGGATTAGCAGCTGTACCTTACGGGCAGACTGAAGCAGCGAAGGCATTGGGGCATTCTAATTTCCAGATAATCGCATTGATTGTCCTGCCGCAGGCATTGCGGGCAGTCATTCCGCCGATTGTAGGTCAGTTCATTTCCTTGTTTAAAGATACGACCCTTGCTTCTGGTGTGGCTGTACTTGAACTCCTGGCTGTCGGACGATCCGTTCTTAATTCTGAGCCGGCGTACATTGGCCTGCAGATGGAGGTGTATGGCTTTATCGCAGTTGTATTCTGGATTTTGAGTTATATGATGTCCCACGCCAGCCGGCGATTGGAATCCGTGCTCGGTGTTGGAGAACGCTAGAACTTAGCGAAGTCAGTTCGCAGCTGACGATATGGAGATAGATATGAGTGAACAAGCTGCCGACCAGTTGCCGATTATTATTGCCCACGATGTGCATAAATGGTTTGGCGATTTTCAAGCCTTAAAAGGAATAACTATGGAGGTCCACAAAGGTGAAGTGGTGGTGATTTTCGGACCTTCAGGTTCTGGCAAATCAACTTTTATCCGCACCCTCAACCGGCTGGAAGAACATCATCAGGGTCAGATCATTGTCGATGGTATAGAACTGAGCCATGATGTGCGCAATATCGAGAAAATTCGCATGGAAACTGGTATGGTTTTCCAGCAATTCAACCTATTTCCCCATCTTACCGTTCTGTCAAATGTGACTTTAGCCCCAATCTGGGTCAGGAAATGGAAGAAACAAGATGCAGAAGAGCTCGCGATGCAGATCCTGGAGCGGGTTGGCATTCCAGAGCAAGCTCACAAATATCCCGGGCAGTTATCGGGTGGGCAGCAGCAAAGAGTGGCGATCGCTCGTGCGCTGGCAATGCAGCCAAAAATCATGCTGTTTGATGAACCCACCTCCGCCCTCGACCCTGAGATGATCAAAGAAGTTCTGGATGTAATGATCGAATTAGCGCAAAGCGGGATGACCATGGTGGTGGTAACCCACGAGATGGGATTCGCCCGCGGAGTTGCTGACCGCATGTATTTCTTTGATGATGGATTAATTGTAGAAAGCGGCACCCCTCATGACATATTCAACAACCCCCAGGAAGATCGAACCAAATTGTTCCTTTCTCAAATCATCAAACAATGATTCTGGCTTGGACAAATAAAAAAGTGGCGATTGCATAATATCGCCACTTTTTCTTTGCGTATTTCTGTTGTCGGATCAATTATTCTCGTCAAATTCTGGATGAGAATACCATACTCAACCGTATTGATCTCCCAGAGAACAAATGAGACTCATTCAGCCGCATTTCCAAGCGACACGACAAACACATCATAATACGTTCCGGCACCAAATCCATCGAACAGAATGTGATCGCCAGGTTTCATTTTGGGAAGCTCTCGTAAGAATGCGATCATATTAGAAGCTGCACTGACATTACCGAATTCTCGAATTACCCAAGGCATGGGAACGTAAATCCCTTCTCTATTAAGGTGCTTCTGTTTTAAAGAATTGATTTTAAGGTTTGCATGGTGAACGATAGCTACCTCAATTGACTTTCCAAGCGTGCCGATCTGACCCATTTTATCGCGATAAGAATTATAGACCTTGCGGACGATCTGGACACCATTGCGGACGAAAAGTTTGACCATGCCCATTGATCCAGCCATGAAGACTGGTAAACCATTCTCGGGTTCATGCATCAAACCGGCAAACCGCATACTATATGGGTCTATCTGAGTTACCTCAACCATCGATCGACCTTCAATTCTTTGCCCTGAGTGCGGGTAGGACATATGAACTGCCAACACACCTTGCTCATCATAGACTTCCTGGGTATCCCCAACCAGGAACTCCATCGACTCACCGGGTATCAAGCCAATGATTCCGGCGCCGTGGCCAAATACCAGCAGGGCATTCTTATCTAAGGATTTTTGCACAGAACGGCTTAACCCTTCTATACCACCAACCAGCACTTTCTTTCCAAACAATTTTTTTGCGAGGTTTGTTTTCGTTAGCTTGTTATAAGCCAGGTCCGGATTTAAAGTAAGATGTAATGCACCAGCTGAACCATCACATGCTTTATGAACGCTGACTTTTAAGGCATCCTCTCGAATACCTGCCTGGCGAGAAATTTGTTCCGTATAATCTTCACTTGCTGGTCCGGTAGAACCGATCAGGACCGCATCAACTTCTTCTGTTTCCCATCCTGATACGTTTGCTGCTTCTCGCAGCAGGCGCGCACCGACCTCAATTTCTATCTTGACGTGATCCTGGTCGGATATCCCAGACAGATGATGGCGGTGGATGAATCCTAAAGGTGCAAGGTTCATTCGTTCATTGTTTTCTAATGGTGAACCGGTGGTCAGTTCAATTAGTTCGGGCAGGGTTGCGTTGTCGTAGCATTTTCCCCAAGTTCCATATGCACCACCAATCCCAATTTCCGGATTGGATATTCGTTCAAATCCAAATGGTATCCCGCGGCCTATGGGGATATTGATCAATTGAACTTGAGGACGTTCAAAAAATGGAACGACAGCAGAGGTATCGTTCTCGGGGTTTTCGTGTTCAGTCATCATTACTCCTTTGAATTTCAAGCACGCCCAATCCACTTTAGTCTAATCTGGTCTGAAATAAGCCAAGATTATAAAGGCGAATCCAGAATTTGCCTATCGTTGGTCATAAATCTTATATTAATATACCGAATGTCTGGTCCGTATTTGTATGGAGCAAATCAGGAATATTATGCATTTTGATCTGGTTGTTACAAATTATCTCATTTCGGCTGATGTACAAGAGATAACACCACAAAATAAGGAGAGTGACGAATAAATTCCGTTAAAATAATCCTATTAAGAAGTTTGCGGAAACTTTTTTCTGCAATTTTATCGTTATCAAGCAGTTTTCTCGTGCGTATTTAATGTTTCCACCCTAATGAAGGGGCATACTATAATCTACTAGGACGATTCAACTTGCAGATTTAAATAATCGAATGGGTGGCAGAATATGGACGAGATTTCCCACTTAAATTCATCAACTCAGTGATCAACACAGTCATTGAGATTGGACAATACGTTGAACCTATTGGATTTTCTGTCTGACAGATCAGGTGATTCAATTGGAAATTTGCTCATATAAAAAATATTAAAACACCGATCGAATGCGTTGCATTTCTGATGCGAATTTTCCCACTTTCGCCAGGATTTTGAAAGGAGATGCTGACCACACGACCGGTGACTACTGTGTCCATAAATTCATTCCGCTATAAAGTTGAGTGGAGTCAACCGGTCAAAAATAGAATATATAGGTTGTTCTAAAAGTGGGAGAAGGGTGGAGAATAGCTAAAACTCGAAAGTACAATACCGCTTCGAACATCAAAGATAAGTTATGCTAGGATATTTTAATATCCCT
>JAUWLJ010000001.1 GCA_030613705.1 Chloroflexota bacterium | reverse complement strand
ATACTATCCTGTTACGAGGGTAAAAATGAGGTGTATTTCTGCCGAGTATCAACTGGAAAAACGGACGGTTCTACACCAGTTTCAGCTATTGCGAGCCCAGGATTCCCGATCTGGCGCACACTACATTCATTGCACATGTCTGGTGGGACAAATGAGGAAGGTTGGGATTTGCCTGGCATCGGCTGGACTTCACTTTTCCATGGGGATGGGATTGCACTCCATTCCACATGGTGGCACAATAATTTCGGTGAACCTATGTCGCACGGCTGTGTGAACCTCTGTCCTGAGGATGCCAAGTGGATTTTCCGCTGGACCCATCCGGTGGTACCGTTTGACACTGGAGATAATAATGTCACCATTACTGGCAAAACGAGCACTCGCATCATGGTGGTTGAGGCATAAGTAATTATTGTAAGGAGTGTGCCCTGAATGGAAACTGCAAATTTTGGACTTAGCATCGCATTTTTGGGAGGTCTGGCCTCATTTCTTTCTCCTTGTGTGTTTGCACTGGTGCCGGCATACATCGGTTATTTGAGCGGGCGTTCAGCCGGTGCGCAGGATAAAAACAGGTTTTACACCTTATCTCATGGTGTGGCCTTTGTGCTTGGGTTCAGCACAGTATTCATTTTATTGGGATTAGGGGCTTCAGCAATTGGAAATTTGCTCTTCGATATCCGCCCTTACCTGACCAAAATCGGCGGCGTGGTGGTGGTCCTCTTCGGATTGCATATGACAGGGATAATCAGAATTCCTTTCTTGCAGTATGATACCCGCCGCCAGGAAGCGCCTGACAAGAGATTGGGCTATGCTTCTTCATTCCTCCTGGGTGTCTTCTTCTCTGCCGGTTGGTCCCCCTGTGTCGGGCCGATATTGGGGACAATACTGACGCTTTCATTAAGCACAGGTTCATTGACCCAAGGATTTTGGCTACTGGTTGCATATTCAGGCGGTTTGGCGATCCCATTCTTGATCGCCGCGGTCGAAATTGGCCTTGTAACCTCATTTATCAAGAAATACGGCAATATTGTGCGGTACGTTGAGATTGCAATGGGGGTCGTGATGATCGTCATCGGAGTATTGTTATTCCTTGGTCGATTCGAGCAGGCTGCCAGTCTGGGATTTTTCTTTGGTTCCATTGATGAGGTGAGAGTGGGTACAATAATCCTCTATGTAATCGGATTGTTAATTATCCTGGGATTGATCCCAGCCTTTATCGCCAGGTCTAAGGGTCGAAATTTCTACGAATGGTGGTTTTTTGGCGCCGCCTTGATTATCGTAGCACTCCCAGCGGCTCTATTGCACAAGCCTAAGGATGATGCGGTTGATCAGGAACCGCCTTTCGGAAGTGATGAGATGGAATTACCTGCAGAAGGTTAAATCCCTTAACTGCCTTCAAGGAAACATTCATTGAAGCGGAAAGAGTTATTGATTCTCACGGCCGGCCTGCTAGTAGGGGCCGGCTTGGCTATTTTTATTTACTTTGCATTAGACCAGTCGAATGATGATGCTGGTCAATTCGACCAGCTACCTGGGGTAAGTTTGCCAGAATCCGCCGCAGTCGGATCACCTGCACCTGATTTTGAATTAAATAATTTGGCAAATGAAACTATTCGATTAAGTGATTTGCGGGGTAAAATTGTTGTAATTAATTTTTGGGCTACCTGGTGCGAACCCTGCAAAGTAGAAATGCCATTCTTTGAAGAGCTATATAGCAGTTCGCAAGAAAAGCTGGAAATCCTGGCAGTTAATTTCGATGAACCATCCCAGCAAGTTCAGCAATTTGCGGAGGAATACCAATTGAGTTTCCCAATTTTATTGGACCCTGGGGGCAATGTTCAAAATCTGTATCGGGTGAGAGGCTATCCAACCACATTTATGCTCGATGAAGAAGGGGTAGTGCGGTATCACCATATCGGGTTGATCACTGAAGGACAACTTGATCAATATCTTAGCGAATTGGGAGCGAATGAATGATCACTGTCACTCTGTACAGCAAGGATGAATGCCAGCTATGTGATGATGCTATCCAGGATTTAAAGGATTTCCAGAGTGTAGTTGAACATCAATTGAAAATAATCAATATCGATGGGAATCAAGAGTTAGAGAAAAAATACACCCTGGATATACCAGTGATCGAAGTTGGACCTTATCGGTTGAAAGCGCCTTTTACAGCTCAGGACATTGAAATCACTCTGCGGGCAGCGGTAGAGCGGGAAAGAAGTATTGCTGATATCGACAAAAAAGTAGCCGCGAGTGAAGCCTCCATTCCGGTGAAAATAACTAAAGCAGATCGATTTTCCAACTGGATTTCGAGGCATTATATGCTGCTGCTCAATGGATTGGTTGTGATTTATATCGGTCTTCCTTTCCTCGCACCCCTTATGATGTCAGCAGGATACACCCGTCCAGCAACGACAATTTACCGTTTTTATGGTCTGGTTTGCCACCAATTGGCATTCCGATCTTGGTTTATATTTGGGGATCAGCCTGCATACCCGCGTGAAGCTGCCGGTGTTGATAATCTGATTCCATTTGGTTTGGCAACCGGCCTGAGTGAAGGCGACGAACTCGCAGCCAGACAGTTTGTGGGAAATCCAGAGGTTGGATATAAGGTGGCATTGTGTGAGCGTGATGTAGCAATTTATGGTGGAATATTAATATTTGGTCTTATATTCAGCCTGACTGGACGAAAGATCAAACCGTTACCCTGGTATCTTTGGCTCTTGGTAGGTATTCTGCCGATCGCCATCGATGGATTCAGCCAGTTATTAAGTCAACCGCCACTGAACTTCTTCCCGTATCGGGAGAGCACACCCCTTTTGAGGACGATAACAGGATTCTTGTTTGGATTCACGACAGCCTGGTTTGGTTATCCCATCGTTGAAGAGTCGATGGCTGATGTCCGCCGGTTTTATGAGCAAAAAATGGCTCGGGCGCGATCACAAGAGGAGGCCAGGTAAAAAGGTAATGCCCTTCCACCAACCTGATGCAATCCGCTACTATTCTTTCGGTTCCCTAGAATCTGAAAAAATCAAGCAAGCTATCTTCACCCGCCGTGGAGGGTTCAGCCCAGAGCCTTGGGCTTCATTGAATGTTGGTGGATTGAGGGGGGATGATCCCGAACGGGTATATCTGAATCGAGTGCGATCTTTTCAAGTGTTGGACCGCAAACCTGAATCAGTCTACGATGTTTGGCAGGTCCACAGTACAGACGTAATCTGGACAATAGGCAGCAGGCCAGCGAGTGTACGGCACCGCAAGGCAGACGCCATCCTCACGGACAGACCGGAGGTAACTTTGTTTATGCGATTTGGAGATTGCGTCCCAATCTTACTGCATGATCCAAAACGTCGAGTAGTAGGCATTGTACATGCAGGTTGGATGGGGACAGTAAATGGAGTCGTCACAGAGACGATCAAGACCATGCAATCTGTTTATCGCAGCGATCCTAGAAATATATTGGCAGCTATCGGTCCATCCATCGCAGTTGACCATTATGGAATTGGACCGGAGGTGGTGGACCAAGTTAAATCTGCATTCGGTCAAGATGCGGAAGACCTATTAGTGCGAAGTGCGGAGTCGACGCATTTTGATTTGTGGCGAGCCAACGAGCTCCTTTTGGAAAAAATGGGGATCAGAAATATCGAGACGGCGGGAATATGTACTGCTTGTAATCTGCAGGACTGGTTTTCTCATCGCGGCGAATTCGGTCAGACGGGCAGATTTGGAGCGTTAATCGCCCTGGAAAATTAACCAGACCTGGATAAAATACTCCCCAGGTGAATTATTCAAGTGCGTAATATAACCAGGTAAAATATAACTGTAGTATGGCGAAAGTTTCAATTGTAGAAAATTTCAATCGGGTGAGCGATCGGCTCGAGGCTGCGGCGATATCTGTTGGTCGAACAGGCGAACAGGTTCGATTGGTAGTTGTAACCAAGGGGCAGCCAATAGAGATCGTACAACGGGCGATCGAGGCAGGTGCAAAATATTTGGGAGAAAATTATTTAGAAGAATCTCTACCGAAAATCGCCATATTGGAAAAGGCAAAAGGTGTGGAATGGCACATGATCGGGCATGTCCAGAGTCGTAAGGCTCGAAAGGTTTGTGAGCATTTCGATTGGGTGCAATCTGTGGATAGCATAAAATTGGCAACTCGCCTGGATCGCTTTGCGAGTGAAATGGGAAAGAATCTGCCCATCTTGCTCGAGTGCAATGTAAGTGGTGAAGAGACAAAATACGGCTGGACCGCCTGGAATGAACTTGAGTGGAGCGATCTTGCCGATGAGATTTCTCCTATTCTGGAAATGAGCAATCTTACTCCGCGGGGATTAATGACCATGCCACCATTTTTTTCGAATCCGGAACAGGCCAGACCATATTTCGTCCGTTTGCGAAATTTGAGAGATTATTTATCGGCGAAATTTCCGGATAATGATTGGTATGAATTATCGATGGGAATGAGCGCTGATTACGAAGTTGCGATTCAAGAGGGCGCGACGATCGTCAGGATTGGCACAGCAATATTGGGTAAACGTAATTAAAGGAGGAAGGAATCTCATGATTGGTCTATTAATCACTCTCATAAATTATCTATCCCTGGCTTTTAGCCTGCTGTTGATTGCATATGTGGTCTTGTCTTACTTCATGGATCCTTACCATCCAGTTCGAAGCACGGTGAATCGATTGGTGAATCCAATTTTGGATCCTATCCGGCGTTTGCTTCCCCAAACAGGTATGATGGATTTCAGTCCTATTGTAGCGATCATCCTGGTGCAGGTACTCGAATACATCTTGACAAGACTTCTGATTTCACTTGCAATCTGATAGTGCAGCTATGACTAACTGGAATCGGGATGCTGGTGCAAGTACGATGCTTTCGGTCAGAGTTATTCCTCGGGCGAAGAAATGTGAAATTTCAGAGCTGATGCAGGATGGGACGATAAAGATTCGCTTGACAGCTCCTCCAGTAGATGGAAAAGCGAATTTGGCATTAGTTGAATTCCTGTCTGATATATTGGAGATCCCATCTTCTAGAATTGAGCTCGTCTCTGGATTAAAGGGTCGCAATAAACGAGTCCATATTAATGGATTGGATGAACAAACGACTCTCAGAAGAATAAAAAGTCATTATCAATAAGGGGATGCAATACAGTCAATAGGGGGAATCTAATTAATTGTAGGAAGCAGTTGAATGAATCTCCAACCCCTCAGCGGCGTAGTACCAAAGTGTTTCAAAAGCTACCTGTTGGGTGTCTCCGATGCCATGCTCCAATAATTCATGAATTTGCGGCAATGCTTCTGGGTTTGGATTCAGCTGCAGGTGAAATAAAGCTGCATGCTGCTGTTCCGGGGAGCCTTCCCCCAATGCCGCCAGCAGGAGATTATCAGCTGGTTCACCTGGTGCGATACCCATACCTCGCTCACTTGCAAAAGCTATCAGCCATGGAGTCTCGTGCAGAGGTGAGATAGGTTGGGGGATGCTTGGGTTAATGGTCTCATCCTCTTCAATGATTTGTGTAGCCGCAGAGCGGACGACCCATTCTTTGTCTTCGAGGGCGAGTCTTTTCAGGATTTCTTTCGCCCAAGGTTGATCAATTTGAGCCAAACCATAAACCGCGGATCGCCTAACGAGTAGATCTTCCATTTGGGAGGCTTCCTTGAGGATGTCATGACCTTCAGCCGGATCGAGTGCAAGAGATTCTGCTACCGACCGGCGGATCTCGTCGCTGCCATTAAGCAGTGTAGAGCCAAGGACCTCGAAGGATTGCTTGTTACCAATTTTGACCAGCGCTAAGCAAGCAGATTTATAAATATTTTGTTCTGGTTCGGCCAGTAGTTCACTCAACCTGACGAGTGCTTGTGGGTCAAGCAGATAACCCATCCCAAGAGTTGACATATGTCTTAAATCATCAATACTGGTATGGGAGATCTGTCTCAATAGAACGCTCACGCCGGGGTCTCCGGATTGCAGTAAGGCGGATAGCAGTCGAGCCCGTAACCCGAGGGCGATATTCTCGCGCTGCAGTTCCGCGGCGAGGTTGCGCATAACTTTCGTCCGCCAAGTTGCTGTTTGCGGAGCATACCGCAACCAGCGACCAATCATCAATAGACTGCGCAGTAAGGGATCGTCATCTTGGGTCAGCATTTCCGAAACTTCTGGAGATATCACTCTTGAAGTAGCCAGGAAAAGCATTGTTAATGATTTTCCGGTCCAATCCGGCTGGTTGCTGAGAAAATGGGAGATAGGAGCATCAGCCAGAGCAGCTGAGGCTAAGTATGCCATTATCAAAGGATGAGAGAAGGCTAAGCGTCCTGTCACACGCTGTACCAATAAACCGTTTTCTAGCAAATTCGGCAGTACACCCGGCAGTTTTCGGGTCGATTTCTTGCCACGTTTTAAACGTATTCTTTGTGGCGCATCAACTTCAGAACCGGTACTCGACTGATCCGCTTGGAACTCTGCCTCCCAGCCACGGGCGCGTTTCAGATCAAGTGCAATTTCAAGCGAGGCAACCATCTGCAATGCAAAATCTTCAAGACCCGGACGTGAATTTTCGAGATGATTGGTCAGGCGCCAAACATATGATTCAATTGCATCGACGTAACCTGGGCCAACCGTATCACCTGCGAAGACAGCCCAGGCTTTCATAGTGGCATCAAAAGGTGTAATTACGGGGTGTTCGGCCAGCAGCCAAGCATTTAATAGGCGTGGATCAATCTGTTCAACTTCCTCCTGAATGCCAGGACGTATATGACGAAACCAACTTCGGGACCATTTGCGGATGAATAATAAATATTGGCGCTCATTCCAGTCTGCCATCGCCACAGGAACCAGTCCCAATTCAACCATTCCAGAAAAATCCTCTGGAGAAGAGGTAACCACCATTCGAACACGCGGATATTCCTGCAGCAAGGCATTGATAAAACCCACCACCTCCTGATGGAATTCTGGGGGGACCTCATCAAGACCATCAAGTAATAACAGACCCCGTCCTGCCTGGAAAGCCTGGCGCAGCAAACTATTGAGCCGATTGGTTGATATTGAGTCGGCATAAGTGTGAACGGCATTAAGTATATACTCAAGCGGATTATTCGAAAAATGAGATTCTGGGAACATATCTGCCACATGGACGTAGACTGGGAGGTAATCCAAAAACCCAGAAGCGACATCCTCGCGTCTAACGATCTGGCATACAAGATGGGCCAAAGCAATAGATTTGCCAGAGCCAGGTCCGCCAGTAAGAATTAGATTGGCACCAGCACTGAGAGCTTCAGGCAGAGTAAGCGTGTGGGCTGAATATCGTGCGGCTAGTTCAGGCCAATCAGGTAGATATGGGATAGTCTGGTTGAGAATATCTGCAGTAGGATTGTCTTCATTCAAATGAACCTGCGGTGGGGGAGCTAAAACTCGTGGTTCGACTAAAATCTCATCTAAGGCAAACAAGGGTGATGCCAGATGGATCCCCTGAACATAACGGAGTGTTTCCTGGCGAAGTCGTTCTGCATTGTCTGGGATCAGGCTTGAGCGTGCTTTTCCTGAGCGAGTGCGGATATATCGCACGAGACCGGGAATAGCAGGGAACAATTTGCTGATCAGCCATAAGCCTAAACCACCAGCGAAAAATCCGATCCAAAAAGAGATCTGATCAAAGGCCAGGTTTTGAAAAAATCTCGACATCTTCAACCTACATATAAAATCCGCCCACAAGTTGTACAGCGGGTCAGTTTAGTGGGCACCTGTGCTGATCTGAAGGTGGTAGCAGAGAGAGTTGAACCGCAGGCAGCGCAAGTTTTATCGAGCACCCTCGCAACTGCGATTCCGTTTTTCTGCAGGCGTAAAGCCTCATATAGCTGCAGATACGGAGAATCGATGTTGGCAGCTGCCGCTTCTCTTTCACTCTCTTGTCGCTCTAGATCCTGAATTAATTCAGCCTTATTCGCAGTTAATTCATCCTTTTGTTCGATATCTTGAGTTAAAACAGCAGAATGCTGATCCGAGATCTCCAAAAATTTCGCTTCAGCCTCGTCGGAAGCGAGCATCGCTTCAAGCTGCAGGTCTTCCAGTGTCGTCAAATACCTATCGAGAGCCTCGGATTCTAGTTGAAGGTCTTGCAGTTCCTTTGGATTCACAACTTTTCCACCGTATAGACTGGCTTGCGATCTCTCAATCTTAAGGCGTTGTTCAATGACATTCTGCTCTGCCATGCGAAGGTTTTTATCAGCCTCATAACGCGCATTTTTCGCCTGATCGAGACGCTGTTGGGACATTTGCACCTGGTGGTCGTCAACCAGCAGGCGATCGATTTCCTTTAATTTTGCATGACCTTTATCCAGCAAGGTATTAATTTGCTGAAGGCGGAAAAGTTTAAATGAATGACTCATAAAGAAAATTATAGAAGGGTAATTAGATATACACAAGAGGCAATAAAACAAATCACTAGATTTGACAGAAAAGGTGACGGGCAAGGAAGCTGCAACTAACGGTTTTGTCAATAAGATTGGCTGCTTGGGTAATAAGGTTACAATAATTTTATGCGGCAAAAAGACGATTTCTGGATCTTCTTATCAATGGGGATATTATTTATTTTACTGATTTCGGTACCTTATCTGTGGGCATTCCAAAGTGCAGGCAGTGATCACCAGTTTGGGGGATTCTTATTAAATCCACAGGATGGCAATTCATATCTGGCAAAAATGTATCAAGGGTGGCAGGGGAGTTGGAGATTTTACCTGCCTTACTCAGCTCAGCCTGGGGATGGAGGCTACTTATTTTTATTTTACCTGGCACTAGGGCATATCACCAGGTTAACTGGAGGGACTCTGCAAATCACTTTCCACCTGGCTCGCTTACTGGGTGCTGTGGTGTTGGTGATCAGTTTGCGGTATTTTTTCGGCAAAGTGCTTGCAACCAGAAGATCGCAATGGTTAGCATTCGGATTGGCGTTATTTGGTTCTGGAATGGGCTGGTTAGCCGCATTGTTTGGGTTGTTTACAGCTGATTTTTGGGTTGCCGAAGGATATCCGTTCCTATCTGCTTATGCAAACCCTCATTTCCCAATTGGGATGGCGATTTTACTCTGGGTTCTGACACCCGAGCTAGATGCTGTAAATGGTAGGCATAATAAATCCAGATATCTGCATGATCTACTATTCTGTGCAGCTTTCGTACTATCTATCATACTTCCCTTTGGGATTGTGGTAGCGGGAATTGTATTAGCTGGACTCGTTTTCTGGGATTTCTGGGTTGAGTTATCTACTCTCAGGATGAATTCATGGGGTATCAATAAGATAATGGGCATTATACGCCGGTCGGATTCATCCAGGAAATTTATCCTGCTTCTTCTGGGCGGGATGCCAATTCTGATATATGAAGTGTGGGTCACACAAAATGATCCGGTGTTAGCCATCTGGAATGAACAGAATTTAACGGTCTCACCAATGATTTGGGATCTGATCATATCCTTCTCACCAGCGGCTCTGTTGGCGATTCCAGGGAGTTACTGGGTTTGGCGTGAAAAAAAGGCTGCAGCGAGGACATTGCTACTTTGGGCAGGCTTGGGCTTGGTGCTCCTGTATATCCCCTGGAGCCTGCAGCGAAGATTTATCCTAGGCTATTTTATCCCTTTGGCCGGCTTGGCCGCAATCGGTTTAGATCATTTATTCTCCAGGAGCAGGGTATTTGCCCTGGTGGTAATCTGCCTGGTGATCTTGCTCATTGTGCCAACCAACTTGATGATCATTCTGGGCGGGATCCAGGCCGTTAAAGCGAAGGAGCCGAAAATAATCTTGACTCAGGATGAGATGAGGGGATTGAATTGGCTCGAAGCAAACGCACCTCGAGATGCTTTGATTTTAGCAAGCCCTGAAATGGGTTTATTTATCCCGGCTTATACAGGAAGGCGAGTGCTTTACGGACACCCATTTGAGACAGTTAATGCGAAACAAATGGAGGAAATCGTCCTAAATTTATTGAGAGATCTAAATGGGAATGATGTTGAGTCTTTTCATCTTGAGGTGTCTTACCTCTTTTATGGGACACGGGAGCGGGAGATTGGTGGGGTGAAATTCGAGCCAGGGTACAAGATGGTTTATTCATCAGGCGATGTACAGATATTTGAAGTTCATAATCTGCATTAGTCCTCAACAGGCATGAGACATGATTATATGACTCATTGTGACTGGAGTCCTGGGTGAGCGGAAAATCCATTTTAATTATTGAACATGAGATTTCCAAGATCTGGCAGCTGGTATCGGTTGGATTTGCCCGTATACCAACATTCTGGTTATCGATCTGGATCTTATGTGTGCCATTATTCCTGTTGCTCCCTTCAATACGCATGTTTCCATACCCGGCTTCTGGATCTCCATTTTCGGATCTGACGATCACACATTATCCTAACGCTTTGTTTTTCAAGAGTAGTATCACAACCTGGCGAGAAATTCCGTTGTGGTCTTCGACCATACTTAGCGGTTACCCCTTTGCAGCAAACCCTCTTTCAGGGTTATGGTATCCATTTGGCTGGATAGCTTTGATCACTCCCTTACCTTTGGGTTTTAACCTGCTGATTGGGGTACACCTGATTTGGGGTGGCTTGGGCATGTATAAGCTGATGAACCAGGAGGGGTTGGGTCATGCAGCGGCATTGTTTTCTGGGATAGCTTTTGCTTTACTCCCCAAGTTTTTTGCCCATTACGGTGCTGGGCATCTCACCCTGTTGTATGCAGTTCCCTGGACACCTTGGCTATTGTGGAGTCAGCGATCGGAACATAAGCGGAAAGATGAATCCAAAGCACTTCGAATACCCCCTGGCCTGATTCTGGCTATCACATTTGTGGCCGACATTCGCTGGGGAGCATTTGCATTAGTACTCTGGTGGGCATATTCAATTGTGCATCGGCAGCGGATTTGGGGAAAACTATTTCTCCACCTTTCCATCCAGACCGGTTTAGCATTACTTTTGGCAGCGCCGCTTGTCGTTCCGCTTATTGAATACTCTGGTCTATCAACGAGGTCGATGCTGGGAGCGAATGATGTTCTCATATATTCATTGCCGCTGATAAATCTCTTAGGAATATTATTCCCGAATACCAAGGGATACCACGAGTGGGTGCTGTACAGTGGTGGAATAGTGTTCACCCTGGCTGTTGTCGGGTTTCTGGGAAGTCGATTGCGAAGAAATACGCTTTTATGGATAGGTATAACTCTGACCAGCGTGATTGTCGCCCTGGGCACACAAATACCAGGATCAGAGCTGCTGGCGGAGCTGCCATTCATCAGCATGCTTAGAGTGCCTTCAAGGGCATTATTTTTGGCCGGAATAGGTTTGGCTGCATTGGCAGGGTATGGTGTAGAGGCAATAATCCAGCGATCTAAAATGGATCAAATAAAGAGAATAAATATATTTCTGTATATCGTTTTAATTTCTTCACTATTGCTGACGATTGGACTGTACTTGCTGGAGGGTGATGTTCCGGGAGGATTTCTCTGGGGGACCGCTGGTCTGATTCTAGGAGTGGTTTGGATTGGAGCTGGAGTGAATAGCAAACTCCCAGTGAGGATATGGATCGCAGGAGCCTTCCTGGTGGCTGTATTGGATTTAGCGGTGATCGATGTGAATAGTTTTCAGGTTGAGTCTGCAGAGAAGGTATTTGCAGAGCGAGAGGCTGTTGCCCAATATATCTCTGCCCAACCAGGTGAATTCCGAACCTATTCACCTTCTTACAGTATCCCCCAGGGTACAGCTGTCCGTTTTGGAATTCAACTGGCAGATGGGGTTGATCCAATGCAGATAAGTAGATATGCTGAATTCATGGATGGAGCGTCCGGCGTCCCTAGAGAAGGATACAGTGTTACAGTACCCCCGTTTGCGAATGGTGATCCTGGAAACGATAATATTAGTTATACCCCTGACGCAGAAAAACTTGGCCTACTAAATGTCGGCTACGTAGTTGCGGATTATGAGATTAGTGCAAATGGATTAATTCACGAGAAACAAATTGGCGAGGTTCATATCTACAAGAATGAATATCAAATGCCACGCTCCTGGGTGAAAGTTGAGGATGACGAATTTGATTCTGGGATAGTACCTGCGACAATACTTGAAAACAGTCCAAACCGCATGCGGTTATCCGCTGTTGGTCCTGGGGTACTGACAGTCTCTGAGGTTTATTATCCTGGGGGGCGGGTTGAAGTAAACGGAATGGAAAGGGAATTATCGATCTCGGATGGTGTGTTAATGTCAGTGGAGCTGGACCCTGGGCTCCAAGAAATTGAGTTGTCATTTAGACCAAATAGTATAACCATCGGCATGTTCCTATTCTCTTTGGGGTTAATCGGCTTATTGGGAAATTTCTGGTATCTAAATAAATGCTTATTTTGGAAAGATATCAAACCAAACCAAAACTTGCAGTTGTGAAAGTGGGTATTTGATGATAAAATGGTAACAAATCAATAACAGTCGCGTAAGAGAACAGGTGTTTACAAAGGAGGAACAGAATGTTAAACCTCCCGGCCGAATACCACGATGGTATCGCATCCCAAAAAGGGATGGATCTGGATGACATTCAGGCCAGGCCGTCTACCCGGAAGGCCTTGATTGTCGACGACGATCCGGATACAGTAGATCTAATAAAAATAATATTTAGAAATGCAGGCATGGATGTGGTGAGTGCCTTCAGTGGGAAAGAGGCGATCCAAAAATGTTCTGATTCCATACCCTCAGTGATCTTGCTTGACTTGATGATGCCGGATATGGATGGTTGGGAGACTTTCCACAACATCCGCCAAATGTCCGATGTTCCGGTAATTGTCGTCTCGGCAGATACGAAGAAGGAGAACGTAGTCAAAGGGCTTAATTTAGGATTCGATGATTACGTTACAAAGCCATTCTTCCCGCCTGAGCTTGTAGCAAGGGTAAACACTGTCTTAAGGAGAGCGAGCGGTACAGTGCCACTCACGAGACGTGTGTATCCTGAAATAGACTTGACTATTGATTTTGAAACCCACGAGATAAAACTTAGGGGAAAAGACGTGCATCTTTCTACCCGGGAATTTGCATTGCTTGAAGTGTTGGCAATAAAAGCTCCCCGTTTAGTACGGTACGAAGATATTGCTACAAAAATCTGGGATAGTGATAATTACAAGGTCCGCAATCGGATCAAGTATTTAATTTATCTACTCAGACAGAAGGTCGAGATCGATCCAATTGATCCCCAGCTGATTATCAACCGGGAAGGATTGGGCTACCAGTTGAATATTGGAGAAAAACCGTAACCGCATTGACGAGCTGAAGTGGTTTCAGATCCAAAAGACCAGGTGAATTTGCCTGGTCTTTTGGATCTGATCTGTGGATCTGGCTAACCACTTGACGAGTAAATCTGTTAGAATTTTCTGGAATGTCCCAGCGCGCACCCTGGTATTACTACTTACCCCTGCTCGTCTTCCCCTTTATCCTCTTTGCTCCGATCATCTTGAGCGGGAGAGCATTATTTTGGGGGACACCGCTAACCCAGTTCATTCCCTGGTGGACTTATGCCTGGGATGAAATAACGCGAGGTGTGCTGCCGCTCTGGAACAGCATATTGGGAATGGGCGCACCGCTTATCGCCAATTACCAATCCGCCCTATTTTACCCACCCACCTGGTTATATTTCCTGTTATATTCGATCGGGGGAGTACCTGCGATGGCCTGGTTCCAGGCTGTGATGGTTTTACTGCACCTTATCTGGGCCTCATTGGGAATGGCCTTATTGATCCGCCAGTTGAGATTGGGATTACTGGCTCAGGTAATTGCTGGTCTGGCATTCGGATTGAGTGGCTACCTCGTTTCGAGAGCAGGATTCTTATCGATCAATGCTGCAGTCGCCTGGATGCCATGGATCATCCTGGGGGTCACCAAACTGATTGCGGCGTATAACAACCAATCTATTGAAAATCCGCATACTTCAATAGCTGAAGAAAATCGCCAATATAAGCTCATATCTGCTTATTTACTGCTAACGGTGAGTTTTACGATGCAGCTGCTGGCCGGGCATGCACAAACTACCTGGTATAGCCTTATTTTGGCCTCCGTCTGGGCGTTGTACTTCGCTATGACTCATTCTCGGAATACGCAGCGAAGTGTATCGTCCAGCACGAATGAATCTACGGATAACTACGAGGATCAAGTAGCAAAAAATATGCTTGCGAGTAGTGGAGACCATGTTAAAGAAAGCCCAACTTTTCCAGTAGTAAAAATGCTCTTATTACCAGGGGCAGCTCTATTGCTTGCAATCGGCTTAGCTGCCGTGCAACTGCTTCCTACAATAGAATATCTTTTACAATCGCAGCGCTCGGCAGCTGTAAATTATGACTTTGCGATGTCCTATTCGTTTTGGCCCTGGCGGTTTCTATCCTTCGTCGCTCCAGATTTGTTTGGAAACCCGGTTTTCGGTGATTATTGGGGATTTGCGAATTATTGGGAAGATGCCATCTATATCGGATTGATTCCGTTTGTCCTGGCAATTGCAGCTCTGCTTACCCGGGGAAAGAGAGTCCAGGACCAAACAGTGATCAAATCACGGTTTGTTTGGTTCTTATTTGTCTTGATCCTAATTTCCTTTGCGATAGCATTAGGGCGAAATACACCCATTTTCCCCTGGCTTTACAGATATGTGCCGACATTCGATATGTTTCAAGCCCCAACGCGCATATCGATTTTGGCTTTGTTCTCTCTGGCGATCCTGTCCGCGATCGGTGCTGACTCCTGGCGCCGACCTCGGGGTAAAAGCTTGTACTGGTTACGCCTGGGAGTCATGGCAGCTGCTGCAATCACCGTAGGAGCTGGGATTGCCTTGCTCGTGTCACATTCGTTATCATGGGGGATCAGACCATCATTTATTAGAGCGATTGCGATGGTTGGTTTTTGGGGAGTTGGCTTAGGATTTCTAGCCCTAAAAGCTCCACAGAAAGAGGATCTGGTAACTGCGAATCTCAATTGGGGGTGGTGGCAGTGGGCGGTGATCTTTTGGGTTGGTTTTGACCTGGTTGTTGCCGGTTGGGGTTTAAATCCGGGTGTGGATTTGAGTGTTTACCGCGAGCCTTCTCCTGCTGGAGAACATGTTGCCAGCTTGCTGGATGAAGGTCGTTTGTATTTGCCAGCAGAGGATGAAGAACTGCTAAAATTTGAGCGTTTTCTGCGTTTTGATACCTTTCAACCTTTCAGTGGGGAGGAGGGATGGCAGAGTTTGCGCGCAACTATGCTGCCCAATGTAACCATTTTGGATTCGATCCCTTCAGCGAATAACTTTGATCCGCTTCTCCCTGGGAGATACTCTGAATGGATGAGGCTTCTTGGGGAGGTGGATTCAGCATCTAAGGACCAGATGCTGAACCTGATGGGTGTGACAGTGGTAGAAAATATAGACTTAAACGAGCCTTACGGAGTGCGATTTGACAGTAGAGATGCATATCCTCGGATTCGATGGGTGGCATGCGGGCTCCTGGTAGATAACGCTGATCAGGCGATCGAAAAAGTCACCCAAAACCAAGTTGATTTCGTCAATGAGGTCATTTTAGAAGCAGGAGACTCGTCTGATGAACCATTATGTAGTGAACACGTCCCGGCGGAGATTAATTTGATATCGTCTGGACCTTCTAAAATATTGTTGGAGGTTGGTAATTCTCATCCTGGCTACTTGGTGATTGCAGATGTATGGTATCCTGGGTGGCAAGCTAAGGTGGATGGGAACCCAACTCCGATACTGCATGCAAATTATCTCTTCAGGGCAGTCGAATTGCCAAGCGGGGACCAGCATGAGGTGGTAATTGCATACCAACCAAAGTGGTTTAGTTGGGGAGTTGTGGTCAGCGGATTTGCATTAGCAGGACTAATAATCCTATGTGCAGGCTGGTTGGGAAAGAAAATATCCGCAGCAAAGGATTGATCTCTGTAGAATGTCTGAATTCGGGAACGTCAATAGCAGGTTGAATGTTGAAGTATTATGCAGGATCTGGATGAATACCAATGGTTCGTTAAATAGACGTGAATGGCATTGAAACGAAAACTCATCTCTGGAGAAGCGTATGGCTAATGTTCAGGAATTTTCAGACCGGCTGGTTAATAATATTGAGAATGTTATTGTTGGTAAGCGGGAGACTGTCGAATTGGCGGTAATTACGCTACTTTGCCAGGGTCATTTACTGATTGAGGATGTTCCGGGAGTTGGTAAGACGATGCTGGCGCGCAGTGTTGCCAGATCTATAGGATGTTCTTTCAGTAGAATTCAATTCACTCCGGATATGCTGCCTAGCGATGTCACTGGTGTATCGATTTTCAATCAAGTGAGCCGGGAATTTGAGTTTCGTCCGGGGCCAATTATGGCGCAAATTGTATTATCAGATGAGATCAACAGGGCTACTCCCAAAACTCAAGCAGCTTTACTGGAGGCGATGGGAGAACGACAAGTGACGGTTGATGGATTGACCCATTTTCTACCTGAACCATTTATGGTAATGGCAACTCAAAACCCTATCGAGTATGAAGGAACATTCCCGCTGCCGGAAGCTCAATTAGACCGATTTCTGTTACGCGTCCGGCTTGGTTACCCTAAACCGATGGATGAGATCAAGGTGCTTGAGAGACAGCAATTCCTACATCCAATCGAATCTTTAGAACAAACTGTCAGTGAAAAAGAGGTCTTGGAAGCCCAGGAAGAGGTAAAGAAAGTATTTGTTGCTCCTGCGGTGAAAGAATATATGGTTGACATTACCCGCCGGACCAGGGATTTCCCTGATGTCTATTTGGGAGCGAGCCCGCGAGGCAGCCTGACATTATTCAGGGCGGGTCAAGCGCGTGCGGCGATTTCTGGTAGAGATTTTGTCTTACCAGATGATATCAAGGCACTTGCTGAAGCTGCATTGTGCCACCGGGTGATCCTGGGCCCTGCAGCGCGATTGCGGGATATGGATGCGACAGAAGTGATCGATGAGATCCTGGGCAGTGTACCGGTGCCGGGTGGAGATTTGAGTGGGGAGAGCTGATATGACAGTGGGGGCTCGCATCGTCATCGTATTGCTGCTGGTAAGCGTGCTTGCGGGTGTGGTGAGCGGCGGAAGTATTTATTTTCGCCTGGCCTACATCTGGGCAGTTTTGTTGGTAGTAAGCTGGCTCTGGTCCTGGCAAATCTTGAAAGGGGTCAAAATTGTACGCCGGGCGCGCACCACACGCGCTCAAGTAGGACATATCTTAGAAGAAAAGATCGAATTGGATAACCCTGGTCGGCTGCCACGCTTGTGGTTAGCAGTTAGTGATAGATCGTCGCTGCCTGATTCGGCGGGGTCAAGACTTTTTCCATTAATTGAACCTCATCGGGGGAGGTCTTATCTTTCCAGGACGAGGTTACTCCAGCGAGGTGTCTTCCCGCTTGGACCAACTTCGCTTGAATCTGGAGACCCATTTGGATTATTCCCGGTTGAGCGGCTCCATCCAGCAAGCGAATCGTTATTAGTCTACCCATTACTGGTTGATGTCTATGATTTTCCTTACCCGGCAGGAGTATTGCCTGGTGGGGAAGCATTGCGCAGGCGGACGCCACAGGTGACTTCCAATGCGGCAGGCATTCGGGAGTATGCTCCAGGTGATTCCATGAACCGGATTCACTGGGTCAGCACAGCCAGAAGAAATCGTTTGATGACAAAAGAATTTGAACTCGATCCACAGGCGGAAGTTTGGATCTTTTTAGATGCATCAGAATCAGGGCAGATCTCATTGCCATATATCTGGCCAAGGAAAACCAAGGAGGATCTTTGGAAGCACAAGTTTGAATTCGCACTACCTCCTTCAACGGAGGAATATGGAGTAAGTGCAGCAGCTTCGGTAGCCCGCTATTTCCTACGACTGGGACGCTCAGTTGGATTTGTCAGTTCAGGACAGACCTTGACCATGCTACCCCCCGATCGTGGTGGACGCCAGCTGGTTAAGATTTTGGAGTCGCTGGCGCTCTTACGCGCTGAAGGTTCACTCCCGATCTGGGCGTTGGTAGATATTCAGGCTCAACATTTAGCGCGGGGAAGTACGATCGTGTTAGTCACTCACTCAGTCGAACAAGAAGTTGTCCTGGCGACGGATCTCCTTGCAAGGCGCGGCTTACGACCAGTGGTGGTGTTGATTGATGCAGGCTCTTTCAATGGACCTGAAGGCACTGATGAATTAGCAGAGGGACTTAAATATATGAAAATCCCTTTGCGGATCGTTCGCAGGGATGCTGATCTGAGCAATGCTTTATCGATTGGAGAATGAAAGGAGAGACCATAAATGGCGCAGACAAGCGACGTGATCATCATTGGCGGAGGGATCCATGGTGCAAGTTTGGCTTTCCACCTAACACAGAAGGGTGTGAAGCCACTCGTCTTGGAAAAACAATTTATTGCTTCAGGGGCAACCGGCCGCTCAAGTGGATTGGTAAGGATGCACTACGATTTGGAACCGGAATCACGCCTGGCATGGATCTCGTTCAATTACTTTCGTAATTGGGCTGATATGGTTGGAGGAGATAGCGGGTTTGTGCGAACCGGATTTATGCAGTTTGTCTCTCGGGATGCTGTAGATAGTTTGAAGGCAAATGTGCAAATGCACCAGAAGATCGGCATTCCATCACTCCTGATCGATAGGGAGGATGTTGGTCGCTTGGCGCCATCATTTTACAGGGAGGATGTTGAACTGGCGGCGTATGAGCCCGATTCGGGATACGCTGATCCTGCCGGCTGTACGAGTGCTTTCATGGACAGTGCCAGAGCTAATGGAGCCCAATTGATCCAGGACTGCGAGGTGATTGATTTCACCATTCAAGGAGATCGAGTTCAAGGAGTCAAAACCAACAGCGGTGAGTTTTCAGCACCCATTATTGTGAATGCAGCTGGAGCCTGGGCTGGAAAAATTGCTAAGCTTATTGGGCTTGAGCTACCAATAGATACCTGGCGTCACGATACAATGTTCATCAGAAGACCAAAAGAGCTTGGATTTGACCATCCAACAGCGATCGATTTCCCCAACTCTATGTATTTCCGACCCGAAACAGGGGGATTGACTCTGGTTGGTCTGGAAGATCATAATCCTATTGGAGAATCTCCAGATAGTGATAGCGATCATTCCAAACCTGGCTTTGTTGATCGAGCCATAGATCGGATCTGCAAGCGTATTCCAGGGATGGATAATGGTTCGTTGCACAATTCGCATGGGGGTTACGATGGCATCACACCAGATCAGAGGGCAATCATTGGCAAGGCTGGTCCGGAAGGATTTTATCTGACCTGTGGGTTCAGCGGCACTGGTTTTAAGATCGCTCCCGCAGTTGGTGCCTGCATGGCAGAATTAATTGTCGATGGTGAGGCCGAGACCGCTGATATCCAGCCTTTTAATCCAGAGCGTTTTTCAGAGGGAAATTTGCTAGTGGGGAAACACTCTTATGAGAGTATCTGGCGGTGAGCGGATACATTTTAGATATTCTCAGATCCTAACTTGAGAGTGATACAAACTCAGGGGTAGCTGATTTACTGTTGAAAGTCCGAATTAAAGAACCCATCATCTCTTAACCGGGTTACGACGGCCGCGACTGTTTTATAGCGATTCATCGTGTAAATGTGTAAACCAGGAACACCGGATTTCAGCAAATCCTTACATTGTCGATAAGCAAATTCGATACCGAAGTTGAGTACAGCTTCTTTATCCCCTTCTGGCAGATTTCCCAATCCCTGACGGATATCGGCTGTGATCGTAGCTCCACATAACCTAGCTAAAGAATCCATCATCTTTTCACTGTAAATCGGCATCACGCCAGCTACGATCGGTACGTTGATTCCCAGCGCATGGCAGCGGTCAAGGAATTCATAGAAGAATCGATTGTCATAGGTATAGTTGGTAATGATGTATTCAGCACCCTGATCCACCTTCAACTTTAAGTATTCCAAATCCTTCTCTTTTGATTCAGCTTCGATATGTCCTTCTGGATAAGCTGCCACACCCAGGCAGAAATTATATTTCGGGCGAATATATTCCATCAAACTGGAGGCATGTTCAAAGCTATTCGGGTGAGGTGTAAATCCTTCGTCATCCCGTGGGATATCTCCTCGAACGATTAGAATATTTTCGATCCCTAATTCCTGGTAGCTATCCAATACGCCGGTGATATCTTCAGGTCCTAAACCATAACCCGCGAAATATCCGATCACATCCAGCTTTTTCCCAACTATTAATTTCTCCAACAGCTGGAATGAACCTTTTCGCGTTGAACCCCCCGCGCCAAAAGTCACAGAAGCGAAATCTGGTTTCAGTCCTGCCAGAACGTCAATTGTTTTTTCCAAGCGTTCCGCTGCTTTCTCGGATCTGGGTGGGAATAATTCAAATGATATCGTCTGCTTATCACTTTTTTTCCACAATTCTGTGATCTTCATTTTTACCCTCAATAATCAATCATGTGAGAATTTTTTTGAGTGCTCTGAGCAAGACTTCCATATCAGTTTGCCGATTGTATGCCTGAAAGGATACCCGCATGAAAGGTTTTTCCTGCCAGTTATGGTTGAGCACTTC
>JAUWLJ010000256.1 GCA_030613705.1 Chloroflexota bacterium | reverse complement strand
ACTCATCTCTGCCCGGGCTACGTTGCGGCCATCCGCGGTATCGAAAACGGATAGTGAGTTAAAAGTAACCGAGTAATCACCCAGCGTGATTTGTTCGCCTTGAGAAATGGTCCCTTGGGTTTCGCTCTGGAATACCTCGATACCAATGATACCGATCGCCATCAGAACAACGCCCAGGTGGATGATGTAACCGCCGTACCTGCGCCGGTTGCGGCCTGCCAGACGCCATAAGGCAAGCGGAAAGATCTCACCTGATCGCCGGTGCCGGGCTCTTGCTCCTCGCCAGAATTCGTAGAGCGTGACCGCAGCCACGAAAGCACACAGCCAGAAACCCAAGATCGCAGCCCACTGGCGGATGCCGCTGAACAAGACCACTGCCACCACTACCAGCGAAACGAGGAAGGGTTTCCAGATAGCCCGACCCAGGGTCTTGGCTGAGGAGTATCTCCAGGCCGCCAAAGGCGCTACTCCCATTAAGAGCAGCAATCCAGCGAATAATGGCGCGGTCGCTCGTTCGTAAAAAGGTGGACCAACAGTGACTTTTTGCCCGGTGAATATCTCTGATATCAGTGGGAAGAGTACTCCCCAGAAACAAACAACCAGGATACCCATAAAGAGTAAATTATTCAGCAGGAACAAGGCTTCACGCGAGAGCATGGATGACATATGCGTCTCAGCTTTGAGGTCATTCCAGCGTTTGAGAAGCAGGGATAAGGACACGATAAAAGTCAGCCCCATGAAGGCGAAGAAGACCGGGCCAATTGCACTTTGGGCAAAAGCGTGCACGGAGGAGAGCACTCCAGAGCGGGTTAGGAATGTCCCGAAGATCACTAACTCATAGGTCAAAATGATCAGGATCATATTCCAGTGTTTCAACATGCCTCGCTTTTCCTGGATCATCACCGAGTGCAAGAATGCAGTTCCGGTCAACCAGGGCATAAAGGCGGCGATCTCCACCGGATCCCAACCCCAATAGCCTCCCCAACCCAGGACATCATAAGCCCATCGTCCTCCTAGGATCAACCCGAGAGAAAGAAACAACCAGGCCACCAGTGTCCAGCGCCGGGTGATCCGGATCCAGCGATCATCCGTCCGGCCTGTAACCAGTGAGGCGATGGCGAAGGCAAATGGGATTACGAAGGACACAAAGCCCAGATAAAGCATCGGTGGGTGAATGATCATACCAGGGTGCCGCAGAAGCGGATTCAGCCCCCTGCCATCAGCCGGGATAAAAGGAATTGAACCTGTTGGCTGCAGCATGGCGGTCGTGATCTGACCAGAGGAGGTCTGCCAAATCCTCACAAAAGGATTTTCAATGAAGATGCTCAAGGATAGAAAAAATGCCAGCGTCACCAGGGATACGATGATCACCCAGGGTAAAAACTCCTGGTCCCGATCCCACTTGCGCAGGGTGACTGCGGAGGTAAAAGCTGCCAGCAGCCAGGACCAAAAAACCAGCGAGCCAGCCTGTCCACCCCACAAAGCCGTCACTTTTAAATAGACGGGCATACTGTTGCTGGTCACACTGTTCACATAGTCAACTTCGTAGGAGTTGGTGACTAAGAGATAAATAATACTCAGTGCAGCGACTGATACAAGGGGGAAGGTGAGCAGCATTGCATTGCGCGCACTGGCAACCCAGCGGTGATCTTGCATACGAGCTCCGTAATATGCCGCCCCGATGCCGTAAAGTGAGACCAAAAATGAGATTACAAGCGCACCATAACCTAGATTAGCGACCATAAATATCTCCAACTACGTTACATGCAATGCGTGAAACGTTGGCTGGTTCACGTTTCACGCATCATAAAACCTAGAGAAATGTTAATTGAATACCTTAGCCTTCAATCTGCTCAGGAACAGCCTCTTCGTATTTCGTGGGGCACTTGAGCAACAATTCATCCGCGTAGAAGACTCCATCCTCCCCCAACTCACCGGTCATAATGGCCTGGGCTTCGTGACGCAGCAGATCAGGCTTGGGCCCGATATATACCACCTCGATGCGGGCTCGATCGGGATCATTGACCGCATCGTAAAGGGCCTTTCCCAGACCACCCTGAGCGTCGATCTCGCTGTTGTCTCCCGGGACGTGGGCGATTGTAAATTTCAGGGTCAATGTTTCCGGCTCATACACGACAGTGTCGCCGATCACAGCTCCAGAAACGCGCACATCGCGGCCAATTTCGCTGCCCTTGCGATCGGCTAATTCTTCAACGGTTAGAAAATACTGTGCGCTGGCTTGCGTTGAAGTGACAATCAAATAGATAATTGCTGCAACGATCAACAAGCCACCAACAATAAATTTTATGCGCCCACCGGAGCTGGCCTGGGTGGTTATGGATCCTTCCAAATCTTGATCTGTCATAGAATGCCTCACACAATGATAATTTTGTTGTCTCCTCTCGACCCTTAATTCTGTCATAACTAGATTAATGTAACCTGAGATAATGCAGAATATAGAATGAGAATGAGATTAATTTATTTCAATTCGATTAGACCAGTACGAATGGCAAATTTTACCAACTCTGTAGAAGAGTGTAAATTTAATTTATGCATGATCCGTTCGCGATGTCTGGCGACCGTTTTTGGGCTGATGCCTAACTGTTTGCCAGTCTCTTTATTTGTATTTCCCTCGGCAACCGCTTCGAGCACCTGAAGTTCTCGCTTACTGAGCACGTCCAGGCCTTTTTCTCCTTCTTTCTGCTCTCCGAAGCGGCGCGCCCCGGGTGGCGTTTGGGTTAACAGGCGTCGGTAATCCTCCAGCAACCAGCGCGCCAGCGTGGGTTGCAGGTAAACGTTGCCCAAGGCAACGCAGCGGATGGCAGTCACCAATTCCTCAGCCGCGACCTGCTTGGTGACATAGCCCGAGGCACCCGCAGAGAGCATCTCGAACAGGTACTGCTTGTCCTCATGCACCGTCAGCGCTAACACAAAGCAATCTTCATCCAGCTCCTTCAAGCGGCGGGTGGCCTCTAAACCATCCATCTCTGGCATGGTGATATCCATCACCACCACATCAGGATGCGTTTCCTGGGCTCGTTCAATCGCCTCCTGCCCGCTGCTGGCTTCCGCGACCACCTGCAAACCCTCTTGGGTGTCCAGGAACGACTTCAAGCCAGTCCGAACAATATCGTGATCGTCAACTAACATCAGGCGGATGGTGTTCATTTGGCATCTCCTCAGACACAGAATTGTTTGCTTTACTCACCGGCACGATGACCTCAACCACTGTCCCCCCACTCTTTGGGCTGGAAATTTGCAGCCGACCTTCGACGGATTCGACTCGTTCGCGCATACCCTCTAAACCCCAACCGCGCTCATGTGATTCCGCGGCTTTGGTATTTATACCCACACCTCGATCTCGCACCTGCAGAACGACCTGCTCGGGTTCAAAAGCCAGTTCAAGGCTTACCCGGTCGCATTGCGCATGGCGGACGACATTGGTCAGCGCTTCCTGAGCCACGCGGAAGAATACAGTCTCTACCAGAGGGTCCAGACGTTGGCGCTGGCCCTCAACCTGTAAATCGACCTGTAATCCCGCGCGTTTGTATTCTTCCTCCGCCAAATACTGCAATGCTGGGACCAAGCCCAGGTCATCCAGCTGTGCGGGGCGCAAATTACGCACCAGACGATATATGCCCTGCGACATCTGGCGCGTCTGGGTTTGCAAATCATCGATCAGGTCCAATGTACGCCGCCCCTCGGGCAGCAAGTTTCTCAACGTCGCCAGGTTAAGACTGAGAGCGGTCAAGAATTGAGCAGTCTCATCATGCAGCTCCCTGGCGATGCGGCCGCGCTCCTCTTCCTGGGCGATGACAGTGTGGCGCAGCAGCTCGCGCCGCAATGCCTCCCGTTCCTCCAGGTCTCGCCTGACCTGCTCGAGGGCTTCCAGGCGGTCTAGTTGGGCAGATAGCAGCTGGTCTTCCCGCTCCCGGGCGACCACCAGGAGCGCCTGCATCCGGGTCCCTGTTATCAAGACCGCCATCCCCG
>JAUWLJ010000068.1 GCA_030613705.1 Chloroflexota bacterium | reverse complement strand
TATTGCGCATAGCTGTTAAAATGGCTTGATCTTCGATGCCACGAGGTGCAATCTGTTCGTCCACCATTCGAGATCGATTCTGGGTGAATTGGTTTTCTTTGGTCGGAAGAGCAGGCGGGGTAGTGGGGATAAGTTTAGTTGGCGCTACGGTTGGTGGATTTTGGGTCGATGTCCGTGTTGGTGAAGCAGTCACAACTCCAGTTTGGCAGGCGGACATGAGGATCAATAAAATAATGAGCAATGACCTTTTTTGAAATACCATGCTAATCATTCCTGGGTATGAGTAAATTATATTATAGAAAATAAGACTACTCTGAGTCAATATTTGGAAAATTGACGGACTAAACCATCGGCTGTACAATTGGTCTAATTTCACCAAAGGTTAATGAACATGAATGATTTAGCATTTTTCTATCCCGATGGACATGAAAGACATTATGAAATTGGTCATCCTGAGCGACCGGAACGGGTTGAGGCGATCAAATCTGCATTAGAAGAATTTGGGTATTGGCAAGCATATCCCCGACTGGAACCCGATAAAATTTCAAAAGATGTATTATGGGCAATCCATACCCCGGAATACCTCAGTGCGTTGGAAGAGATCTGTGAAAAAGGTATGCATTTTGGCGCAGATACCTATACAACCCCAGCCTCTTGGGATTTAGCATTAAATTCAGCAGGTGGAGCGGTCGCCATCGCCCGCGCGGTGTGGCTGGGTAAAGCACAGCGCGGGTTTGCCCTCACTCGTCCCCCGGGTCATCATGCAACATCGCAACGAGCTATGGGATTTTGCTTATTAAACAATATTGCACTGGCGGCTGAGAACTTAATTCAGGAGGAGGGAGCTCGCCGTTTGGCAATTATTGATCTAGATTTGCATCACGGCAATGGTACCCAAGATATTTTTTTCTCGAGGGGAGACGTGTTTTACCTTTCCACCCACCAATATCCACATTATCCAGGTACAGGTTGGCTGAATGAGACCGGCAACGGTCCTGGAGAGATGAGGTCCGCAAATTTCCCACTACCCCCATTTTCGGGAGATCACGAATTCAGCACAGTCATGGATGAGTTAATCCTCCCCCTGCTGTATCGTTACCAACCGGAGATGATATTAGTCAGCTATGGTTTCGACCCTCATTTCGACGACCCATTAGGAAACCTGCAGCTCACCTCTGGTGGATATGGCAATTTGATTAAGCAATTAGTGTTGTGGGCAGATGAAAATTGTCAGGGACGGATCAGCCTATTTTTGGAGGGAGGTTATGATTTGAAGGCCGCCAAGGCGTGTTCCGCCGCAGTTGTGGCGGCTTTGTTGGGAGAAAATTTCCCAGAGAGGTATGATCAGAGACTTAGCCCTGTTGACCACGGAGAATCAACCACGTTTACTTCTATGATTGAACAGACGAAGCTTTTATGGGAGTTGACGTGAAAATAATTAGAAAGGAACCAGAAATGGCCTCTGTATCAAGCACAGTAAATATTAAATGGATCAATTCTACGTCTATGCTGATGGCTGGTGTGGATTCGCGCGGTACACCTGTCGTAATTGGACTTTGGTCTGAGCATGAGCCTCTCTGGAGAGGTTTGAAGGCTTCAGATTTGCTGCTGATGTCAGCTGCATCATGCTCCACTTATGATGTGGTGAATATATTGAGAAAGCAGCGTGAACCACTTGAGAGTGTAGAAGTGATTTGCACCGGAGAGCAGGATAGCGAACCGCCTTACCGGTTTACTCATATCCACCTACATTACACTTTAAAAGGAGATCTATCACATGAAAATGTCAAGAAGGCAATCCACCTTTCGGAGGATAAATATTGCTCGGTGATCAATACACTCAAAGGCTCAGTGGAGATCACCAGTGATTTTGAAATTATTGAATAAAGGAGAATAAGATGGAAACCTCTATCAGTATTCCAATCGAGGAATATTCTCAGCGAGTCGATCGAATGTTGGAATTGATCCAGGCAGAAAAATTATCTGGCGTGGTTTTATTCGATAATCATTACATCCTGTACTTTACCGGGTTTGCGTTCATCCCCACGGAACGCCCGATCGCATTTGTGTTGAACGCTTCAGGTGAGAGAGCGTTATTTGTTCCCAGGCTGGAAGTTGAACATGCAGAAGCCAATTCACTTATCCAACGTGTGGATCACTACCTGGAGTATCCATATCAACCCCATCCAATGATGATCATGAAAGATATGCTAATGGATATGGGTATAACTGGAGACATTGGAGTGGACAGCGATGGATATCCTTGGATGCTTGGATATCGCGGCCCTGATTTAAGTGAGCTGATGGGCTGCAAGACGAGTAAGATCACTGGGTTCATCGAGGACCAGATGATGCTCAAGAGCGAATCCGAGCTGGCATTGATCCGGGAAAGCGTGAAGTGGGGCCATCTGGCACACGTGCTGCTTCAGCGCTATACACGCATCGGAGCAACGGAGACCGAAGTCAGCCAGCGAGCCAGCCAGGAAGCGAATCTGATTATGTTGGATACTATTGGACCAGTTTACCGGGCGCAAAGCCCATTTTCTGATGGGGCTGGAGCTGGATACAGGGGCCAAATTGGTCGCAATGCAGCCATTCCGCATGCACTGGCGAACAATATCATTTTTCAGGCCGGTGATGTACTGGTAACAGGTGCGGGAGCCCCAGTCTGGGGTTACAATTCCGAATTAGAGCGTACCATGATTATCGGACCTGCAAGCGATGATCAAAAGCGTATGTTCGATCATATGGCAGCCCTACAAGATACTGCATTTTCAGCAATTAGACCGGGAGTGAAATGCTCAGATGTGGATCGAGCGGTGCGATCTTATTACGAAGACAATGATTTGATGGATTTTTGGAAGCATCATGTTGGTCATGCCATCGGTTTACGGTACCATGAAGCACCTTTCCTGGATGTGGGTGATGAGACCGAGATTCAAACAGGGATGGTATTCACCGTTGAGCCGGGCTTATATGTACCTGAATTGGGTGGATTCCGTCATTCAGATACCGTGGTTGTCACAGAAGACGAGAACGAAATATTAACATATTACCCCCGTGATTTGGAAAGTTTAACGATTGCGGTTTGAGATAATCTTGCGAGAATTGAGAACACAAGAATTTTTCATGAGTGTCCTTATGCTATTCAGGAATCGTCTCGAGAGTATCTGTTAAATCAGGAGGCCAGGTATGTCATCAATGGATTCAAAGACCTCCTTCTTAACTGACCGATTTGATGAGGCTCTGGTTTATGCAAACCACCTGCACGCAAAGCAGGTGAGAAAACGCAGCCAGGTACCTTATTTTGCTCATTTGCTTGGCGTGACTAGTTTGGTGCTTGAAGATGGTGGTGGTGAGGATGAAGCCATTGCAGCTCTGCTGCACGATGCGGTGGAAGATCAAGGAGGTTTAGACACTCTTGAAGATATTCGCCAAAGATATGGAACAGGTGTGGCCGAGATTGTGGATGCGGTAACGGATGCTTACACTGATCCGAAACCACCCTGGCGTGCTCGCAAAGAGAAATATATTGCCTCAATTCGCACGGCAAGTCCTCAAGCATTGCGGGTATCGTTAGCAGATAAGGTTTATAATGCCCGTGCCACGCTAAGAGATATTCGGCGGGAAGGTGAAACGGGTTGGGAACGTTTTAATGGTGGTAAAGAAGGTACGCTTTGGTATTATCGTCAATTAATTAAAGAATTTGGTAAGCACGGCTCGCGAGATCTGCTACAGGAATTGGTCAGGATTGTTGATCAATTAGAAAAAGTATCAAGGAACCAGGGCTGGTAAAATTTCACTTGCGGAACTCAATGGTTTGAATTTAGAAATTTGGCTCAAAAGGTATATAGCTTATGAATGATTTTCCAATGATCCTGGCATTTGTCAAGGATTTGAACTTCTCCATTCGCATTGAGAGTGCTGCTGAAAAGCAGGGATTTGAGGTGAAACTGATCGAATCCGCGATCGAGATCTCCCCCAAAGAGGATAAGAATGCGGGGCGTACCCTTGCTGAACCACTTCAAGGGAGAGATGGGGTTTTGCTGGAAAAAATCACCCAATGGAGACCCGCATTAATCATCTTCGATCTTGGGAATGATTCCGTACCATGGTTGGAATGGATCATGTTGCTCACATCTGCACCTGCCACGCGTGGAATACCAGTCTTGTGTTATGGACCGCATGTGGATATTGAATATCTGAACGCCGCGAAAGAAGCTGGGGCAACTAAAGTTGTACCCAGATCGAATTTTGTGAAGAATTTACCTGATTTGTTATTGAAACAAGCCAAAATAATTGATCTAGATGAGCTGCGAGGGACATGCGAGGAACCATTATCTCACTATGGTCTAAAGGGTCTGGAAAAGTTCAATCGGGGCAAGTATTTTGAAGCACATGATTTGCTTGAAATTGCCTGGATGGAGGATCAAAGTCCGGGTAGAGACCTATATAGAGCCATATTGCAAGTTTCCGTTGCCTATTATCAAATTTTGCGGGGAAACTATAATGGTGCGGGAAAGATGTTTCTGCGTATGCGTAAGTGGCTCGATCCACTACCGGAGATTTGCCGCGGCATCAATATTGAGAAACTACGCCAAGAGGCACGTGCAGTTCATCAGGAAATGCTAAATCTAGGTGCGGAGAGAATTTCAGAGATCGATCTGAGCATGATGAAGCCTGTAGAATATAAGAAGTTAAATTGAAACAATCAACCACTATCATCGAAGAAAAGGGTATTGTATATGTCCAATGAAATTTCACTAACGGGAATAAAACCATCTGGCACCCCACATATAGGAAATTATCTGGGTATGATCAGTCCTGCGTTGGAACTGGCTAAGGAATATCAGGCGTTATACTTCATCGCGGATTACCACGCTTTGACGACAGTCAAAGATCGGGTCACGCTGAAGCGCCTGACTTACGATGTGGCTGCATCCTGGCTGGCTTTAGGATTAGATCCAAACAATGTGATTTTTTACCGGCAATCTGATATACCTGAAGTGATGGAGCTGACCTGGATATTGGCATGTTTCACCTCTAAGGGACTGCTGAACCGGGCTCATGCATATAAGGCTGCGGTGGAGGAGAATTTGGAGAGAGGCTTCAGCGCCGATGAAGGGATTAATTCGGGGTTGTTCTTCTATCCAGCTTTGATGGCGGCGGATATCCTGCTCTTCGATACGAATTATGTTCCAGTAGGGCTGGATCAAAAGCAGCATATCGAAATCGCGCGTGATATCGCCCAGGCGATAAATAGTAATTACGGTGAAGTGCTAACCCTGCCGGAAGCGGTTATTCGAGAAGATGTAAGGACAATTCCAGGGCTTGATGGGCGTAAAATGAGCAAAAGCTATGAGAATGTAATCCCGATGTTTGCCCCATCGAAGCAGCTGCGCAAGAGCGTGATGCGGATCGTAACCGATTCGCGTCAACCGGACGAACCGAAGGATCCTGAGACCGATAATGTATTCGCAATATATAAACACTTTGCCCAACCTGAAGATGTTGAGCGGGTTCGTCAAAGATATCTTGAAGGGGGTTTAGCGTATAGTCAAATAAAAAACGATCTCTATGAACTGTTGGAGACCGAATTCGCTGAGGCGCGTGAGCAGTACGGTCAATTTATGGAGGATTGGGATTATCTCGAACAGGTACTTTTACAGGGAGCTGAAAAAGCTCGCAAGATATCGCAGCCCAAGATTGCGAAGGTGCGCAAGGCATTGGGGATTGATTGAATATTAATAGGTTGGAATATTAATCACCTGCCCTTGTTTATCCTTGGGCGGGTTATTTTTTAATTGATGTCCCTGTGGATTATAGTTAGGCACCTCTCAATCATAAGGTTTATTTTTTGGAAAATCGGGCTTGCAGACTTGAAAAGTATTTGGGCTTTGTCGTTTGATAAAATGGATCAAGATTATCACTAACAACATTGTCTGGCAGGTGAGAAATAAATCTGATTTTCACAAGACTGGAGAATCAATCTAAAACAAATCCACACAGAAATTTAAATTCTGACCAATAATGTGAAATGAGATCATCGAGGAGGTTGAGGAAGCATGGCTCGAAAAAAAATCGGACACGTCGAACTTCAGTGGACCTGCCCTAATTGCAACGGTGTCAACCCTGGACCTGAGAAGCATTGTGGGAATTGTGGCGCGCCGCAACCGGATAATGTCCAATTTGAACAGGCTGAAAGGCAGGAATTAATCACGGATGAGGAGAAGATTGCCCAGGCAGAGGCTGGAGCAAATATCCACTGCCCGTACTGCGGTTCGCGGAACTCTGCCGGAGCCGAAATTTGCCATAAATGCGGGGGCGACCTGGTTGGAGGAGTCATACGAGAGACCGGCCGTGTGGTTGGTGCTTACAAAACTGGTCCGGTAGGCATGATAGCTTGTCCTCACTGTGGGGAAGAAAATCCCGATACGGAAAAATCTTGTGCCTTTTGCGGAGGCAGCCTGGTGGAGGAGGTTGTTGGAGGTGAACAAGTATTTGTGCCTCCAGCTAAACCGCAGTCGAGAGCTCGCACTTGGATAATAGTGGGTGTGGTGGCGGTACTGGTTCTGGCTTGTGGAGCCTATCTTTTCTTTGCAAACCGCACAAATCCAATCACAGGAATCGTTGATCGTGCCGGCTGGGAACGTTCGGTCCCTGTCGAGGCTCTGGTCCCAGTGGAGCATAAAGGTTGGGAGGATGAAATCCCGGACGAGGGGGTGATCGGGTCCTGCAGCCAGGAGGTGCGTTCTGTTCAATCTGAACCTGCGCCAAATTCTGTTGAGGTCTGTGGAACCCCTTACACTGTCGATTCAGGTAGTGGTTTTGCAGAAGTTGTGCAGGATTGTGAATACGAGGTTTATGCATCTTTCTGCACATATGCACTCGAAGAATGGAGCGTAGTTGATGTAGCGGTCTTGACCGGCAGTGACTTTTCTCCTGTCTGGCCGGAGCCTGTTCTGCAGGCAGATCAACGTGTGGGGGAAGAGTGGGAAGAGAGCTATACGATCTTTTTCAGGTCAGGGGATGAGGCATATGTTTATTCGACCAATGATCTCAATCTCTTCCAGGAGGCTCAGATCGGAAGCGAGTGGACGTTGAATATCAATACCTTTGGGAACCTGGGTTCAATCGAAAATTAATGGTTCTGGAACTAAATTTGTTTTCCTAATTGTGAAGCGCCGGGATACTCCTGGCGCTTTTCCTTAATCTTGGTGATTCGTACGTATTTTAAATCTAAAGTCCGTCATTATGCGAGGCTGCAACCAACCTTGTGACCAGCCGTTCCATGCGCTCGTAATGAGAACCCTTCCAGTACACTTGTTGGCAACCCGGACAAATCTGAAATTCCTGGAAATATTTTCTGGTTAATGGCTGCAGGCGGTGAAGTACCACCTCCTTTTCTATTGGTTTCAAGGGACTGTTACAACGTAAACAACGATGAAAAGGGGTTACCTGGCCGGTTAGATCAAATCGACGAAATATCTCGTGCACTTGAGTTTCTGGATCTAAAGATCGAATCAAATAGCCATAGCGAATAGTTTTTCTCATCAGGAGCTGGCGGTCTCGGGTGAGCAGGATGCGGTTGTGATCGACAGTGAGCTGCGCTAACTCATCATCCTGGTAATCGTTACGATAGGCAGCATCAATACCGAACATTCGAAGATATGCAGCTAATTTCCCTAAATGATTATCTAGAATGAAGCGTGGCTCAATCGTCATTTTGCCATCTCTGAACAATCCGGAAAGACTGTCAAGATTAGGTCTTGCCGGGTGAACAAGAATAACGTCCCCAGATTGGACCAGGTAATTGAAATCGACTGATTGCTCGTTCACAATGAGTAATCCCGCTTCTGTATGAGGGATGCCCAGAGATTCGATGATATGTTTTATAGACTGGCTGCCCTTAAAGCTGACCGTCAGCTCTTGAGACCGCTTTCTCTTCGGCGGGAGATTATTAAGTTCATTCAGGAAAGAGATATTCACCTCGCACATGATGTACTCATTTTACGATATTCCCTCAATTTTGTAAGTAGTTAGATCCTGATTATCTATTTTCGGATAGTCGAACAGGATCGAATGTGGTATCCTGGATAACTGCGATCCCATAATAGTGATTTTCCCCAGGGTACTAATGAATAAGAAACTTTGTCCAAAAATCATTCTCGAGGGGACACGACTGACTTTAAAAACTGAGATCGCTTTTGTTCTAAATGAACACCCCCGTATTGTTGGGCCACGAAAATACCGCTATCATTCACCTATAATATCTGCAGAATGGTGTTCTTTTACAAACTATCCCTGGGGCAGAGGTTTAATTAATTTTGCCGCAGAAGAGGAAGCGCTGGCAATGGAGATTTACCAGACCTGGGCAAGAATGTTTGAACTGCAGCGTTACTATTCCTGGATTATCGATCGCTTTCATATTTCAACTCGGGCTTATCAATTGAAAAACAGGGCAAGGGATTATCGTTTTGAATGGCTCGAACAAAGGCTGCAACCACTTGGATTTCATCTAGTTTTTGTAACCCGAAGTCCTGAATCATTCGAAGCAGCACGTGCTGAACGCCTTGAGGTCTCTGGGAATCCTTCTCAATACGACGATCTCAAAATCTTTATTGAGGAACAAGTATTGATGAATGAGTTGGTCGCAGAATCAGTGCTGCCGACGTTGTACCTGGATGTCTCTGATAACGATGTCCAACGCGCAGCTGAAAATATTGCCGATTGGCTGGGTGGAAATGGCGGGCTATGGATGGAATAAGGAGTGCTTAGTGAAAGCAGATGTAGATATCATTGTCAT